>CANHIV010000249.1 GCA_947460525.1 Flavobacteriales bacterium | reverse complement strand
TGAGAAGGAACAAGCCGCTTATTGTGATGAGTTTGTTGGACCTTATGATTGGTGGGCAATTGAGTATGGATATTCTGCGGCATTGAATGACGCCACTGCTGAAGCGGCAAGATTAAAGAAAATTACGGATCGAAGCGTGGAGCATCAATTGGCCTATGGCAACGATGCTGATGATATGCGCTCACCAGGTAGAGGTATCGATCCTGATGTCAATATCTATGACTTGTCTTCTGATCCTGTTGCTTATGCGGTTGATCGTTGTGTGATGGTGAATGCATTGGTGCCAAAGTTGAAGGACAAATTGGTACAAGACAACGAGAGTTACCAGGAATTGATTCAAGCGTTCAATACCGTAACCAATGAGTACAACATTCAATTGGGAATCATGACGCGTCAAATGGCAGGTGTGCATTACAACAGAGCTTTCAAAGGTCAGGATACACAGGCTTTGCCACTAACCCCGGTTTCATTGGACAAGCAAAAAGCTGCAATGAAGGCATTGACTCAATATGCATTTGCACCCAAAGCTTTTGATGAGTGGGGTTCTGTCTATTCCTATATGCTGGTGCAACGCAGAGGATTCAATCATTTCTCTGATAACGATGACCCCAATATTCACGCACGTGTTTTGTCCATGCAAAAGGGAGCGCTTTCGCATTTGTTGCACCCCAATGTGATGCAACGATTTTCAGATGCAGCGATGTACGGCAACGCATACAAATTGGATGCGTATATGAATGATTTGACACAAGCGATTTTTGCAGAAGACTTGAAGGGCAGTGTGAATACTTTCCGTCAGAATTTGCAAATGGAGTATGTGAATCGTTTGATCAAAGTATTGGATGTTAAAAATGGATATGACCACATTGCAAAGGGAATGGCCATCTACACATTGAATCAAATTGATGGATGGATGAAATCCAATCCAGGTGCTGACACGATGACGCAAGCGCATCGCGGACAAATTCGTTTGGCTATCGAAATGGCCAAGCAGCCATAGTCGAAATACAATCATTGAAAAGGGCTGCAATTGCAGCCCTTTTTTATTTCTTTTCGTAAACGCGAATGTTGTACCAGTATTTGTTCAAAGTGAGAAATGGTTTGTCAGGATCTACGACCATGACCAATTGAAAAGATGAATCCTTTTCGATATCCTCTTTAAACACTTGCTCTTCATTGGGACCAAAATGACCGTCCCAAACGATGATGTCGCCTTTTTGTGCCTTGTGCCAATTGTGGAGGCGGTCATTGATGTGGGTGTCAAATGGATCTATGTCCAACAACAAATTGATGTAAGGGTGAGCGGTGAAAGTTTTTTTACCGTCCATTTCATACGTCGAAATCAATTGGGTGTACAATTTTCTATTCACCTTTTCCTCAGATCCCATATTGGGAAATACGCGTATTTCTTGAAATGAAAATGATCGCATGATAAAAGGCGCAGCGATGACCAATGAAATAAAAATCCATTTTACTTTTGGTTGAGAATAATAGGGTTTGGAATTTTCCAATCTCTCCCATCCCATTACTGCAAGAATTGCGAACGGAACGGTAATGACCATCATTACACGAATGAGCCCAAGCGATGCCCACATGCCCAACCACCAAAGCACGGTGTGCGCCATGAAATAGCCCCAGAAGCTACCCAAGATGAGCCAGAACTTGATTTGCTCTTGAGATGACCAACTTATGGTTTCGAGAACCTTAGGGACGATCCTGAAATTTTTCCAAGTCTCGAATAACACCAAAAGGAAGGGAATGCCAAACATGGGAACGGCCAAAATGAAGAAGTGAAAAAAGCTTCCGCTTCCGTATACTTTGATACCCGTATTGATGTAAGGATTGTTGTCAAAAATCCAGAGCGCTTTGCCTGTTACCAGAAAACCGAGGGTGTTGAAAATAAGCGTGCCCAATAAGAGTACAGGAATCTGTTTCCAACGTTTGGAGAATAAAAAGAAAATAATGGCCAAAAGAACCATCACAAAACCTTCACTTCGCGCAAATGGCATGAATCCCAAGATGAGCGCGGCCAAAGTCCATTTGTCTTTTGTGGCAAAATAGAGAAATAGAATAAGGAAAATGGCACAAATGGGTTCGGTCAAGCCTGACTTGGAATTGCCCAAAAGAATCGGTGTGAAGAAGTAAATAAGCGTAACCCAATGCGGACGACGAATATTAAAATGCTGAGCGATTTTATAAGCCAAGTGGCCTCCCCAAATAATCAAGGCAAGGTTGGCCAAGTTGACGGCTAAGAATCCCCATTGCGCGATAGGAGAGAAAAGTATGGTGAACAATGGCTTGCCCCATTGATCCATGAGCAGTGTAGGATGGTTCCATGAGTATTTGGAAATCTGATAGTGCGTAATGCTGTCGGCACCGCCATTGAATCCGGGACTCAACCAAATATTTGCGATGTACAATAAGAAGGCGATAATCAGAATGATGCGGTGGGTTTCTTGTGAAGAGTTGTTTTTCATCATGCGGCAAAAGTAAGTGTTCTTTTGTAGGCTGTGTGAGGTAGTGTCACAAGAAAAACAGATTGTTCTATGAATTATTGAAAAAAAAATTAACTTTATAACATAATTACCGCCTATGAAAACCAGTCTTTTGACATTTGTTGTTGGATTTTTTTTCTTTCTGTTTTCATTAATGTCATTTGCTCAGTCTTTTCCATTTCAGACCAGTCCCAATGGCGCATACGTTCCCGCACCTCATGTTTTTCCTCAGGTCTTGACTTTATCTCACAAACTAGGGATGCATTACTCATCTTGTGAATTGAAGATGCGCTCAGGGTCAAAATTGGGCGCGATTACTTTTAATGCGTCGAGTACAGTTGGACTTAATTCTGGAGCATTGGTTGATGTTTATTTGGATAATTCAAATTATTGTGATTTGCGCACATGGAGATCTTGGACGCATGTTACCGATAGCATAGATGCTTTTGGTCAAGCGCAGATAGTGGTTGTCAATTCGTCTACATTTCGATTGCTGTTTTCATCATCATTGGTCAATTCTTTTTTGTACGAGGGAGGCGGGATAGATGTATTTGTCGATGGATTGGGCATCACATCCTCGGCAACATTGTCAGGCTTTGAAAGTGCAGGCAATGTTGGTGCTTGGGGAGTTAACTTGCCCATTTTTAATTCAAACGTTATTCGTCCAGTCATGGGCGGAAACTATACTGTAACCACTCAAAATGTTTCTCCAACTTGTATCAGAACTGTCGTTTGTTCAGGGAACAATCAAGTATGTCCAGGGGAAGAGATTTGTTTGTATTTGAAAAAGCAAGATGGGATTTTCGCTAATGATGCTGGGTTGAATTTTTCTTGGGAAAGAAC
>CANHIV010000248.1 GCA_947460525.1 Flavobacteriales bacterium | reverse complement strand
TATTAAACTGACGAAGGATTTTCTCCCTTGGAAAAGATTCAATAGGCCCATAAGCCCCATAACCAGCATTGTTGACCAAAACATCTATTTTTCCGAAATATTTAATTCCTTTTGCTATTGCAGTTTCGATTGAATTGAGATCCAATACATCCAGTTTTATAACTTTTACATTTGCCAAAGAAGATAGTTCTTTCTCATTTTCTGGATTTCGCATTGTCGCAATAACATTCCACCCTTTTGACTGAAAATATTTTGCCGTGTCTTTGCCAATACCACTACTAGAACCTGTAATTAAAATCGTTTTTTTCATTTTTTTTTTTACAAATGTCGATTTGAACTCAAGTAACTGAATTACACAAATTAAGGATTGATGTATACGAAATATGGACCTTTTGAACAGGTTTTTTCAATTTCAAGCAAGTATATTCACAATGTGGCCCTAGTAAATCCACCCTTTTAGGTCCATTCAGTCCGAACGAATTGAGTGGCTGAAAAATCCTGTGAATCTAAATGCAAAAAGAAAGAGTCTTCAGCACAGGACTTTCACACCAACCTGATTTATTTCAGTCCCAAATAAGGGAGATGAAACATTTCATCGTCCAATCATTGAATCATCTTTGCTGAAATGAAAAAAACAATACAATACCTTGTCGGTCTGTTCCTCATAGTTGAGGGTACTTCTAAATTATCTGCGCAATCTTTTTACAATTCGTCCACCATTCAAACCATTCATGTTTACATGTCCCAACCCAATTGGGATCAATTGATGGACAACGCAATTGCTACGACAGGTGATTATATCATGGCCGATAGTGTTTTAATCAATGGAGTGGCTTTCGATAGTGTTGGTGTAAAGTACAAGGGCAATAGCTCTTACAATGCCAATCAAGCTAAGAATCCGTGGCACATTGAATTGGATACTTACATCAATCAAGATTACCAAGGATACAAGGATATCAAGTTGGCCAATGTTGCCAAAGACCCTTCATTTATCAGGGATGTTTTGGGTTTTCAAATCGTGAGACAATACATGGATGCTCCATTATCCAATTTTGCCAATCTTTATGTCAACGGGAATTTGATTGGGTTGTATACCAATACGGAAGCCATTACCAAGGTGTTTTTGGAAGATCGATTTGGTCATAAAGCCAATACTTTTTTTAGTTGCAGTCCCCCAGCAGGTGCGAGTCCAACGAGTGGCAGTTATCCGAACTTGGTTCATTTGGGATCCGACAGTTTAAATTATTATGATGCCTATGAAATAAAGTCGGGTAGTGGATGGCAAGATTTGATTGACTTGTGTGATACCCTTTCTAGCAATGTTACTGCTATTGAAAGTGTTTTGGATATTGATCGCGCCATTTGGATGTTGGCCATGGACAATGCCATCGTTAATTTGGATAGTTACATCGGCGCTTTTTCTCAAAACTACTATTTGTACGAAGACAATTACGGTAGAATGTTACCGGTTATGTGGGACCTGAACGAATCTTTTGGCACCTTTTCCAATACGGGCACTTCTACATTAAACAACATTACCGCCAAGAGACAAATGAGTCATTTGATGCACAGCTCAGATGCATCGTGGCCATTGGTAAGTAAGGTGCTTTCTGTGCCTACTTACAAGCGAATGTACTTGGCCCATTTGAAAACCATTTTGGAGGAAAACTTCACCAATAATGGTCCTTATTATGTCATGGCGCAAAGCATCAATGATATCATTGATGCTGCGGTGAATGCCGACCCCAATAAATTTTACACCTATGCCCAGTTCAATTCCAACCTGACTACAGACATTACTGTTGGGGGTGGACCTGGCGGCGGTACAACCCCGGGTATTACCAGTTTGATGAATGGTCGATATTCTTACCTCATGGCCCAAAATGATTTTACCGCAACTCAGCCTACGATACTAAATATTGTTGTATCGGATATGCCTACAATTGGGAGTTGGGTCAACGTCACGGCAACAGTCAATGATGCAGATGTTGTTTATCTCAGACATCGCCATCTTGTTATGGCGCCTTTTGATCGTGTTCAAATGTTTGACGACGGCAATCACAATGATGGGATGGCCAATGACCATGTTTATGGGGCCAGTTTCACTTTGAGCAGCACTTTTACGGAGTATTATATCTATGCTGAGAACGCAACCATTGGAAAATTTTCACCCGCACGTGCGGAACATGAGTTTTACACCATTGTGGCTGTTGGCGGTATTGCCCCAGGTAATATCGTTATCAATGAATTCATGGCATCCAATGTCAGCGCAATCGCCGATCAGGATGGCGAATTTGACGATTGGATCGAAGTGTACAACAATGGAACCACGGCCATTGATTTGAGTGGATATCGATTGACAAATGATCTCACCGATCTGACTCCCTTCACTTTTCCTGCAGGCTCAACATTGGCCCCCGATAGCTACTTGGTGGTATGGGCAGACAAGGATTTGCTGCAATCTGGCTTACATGCCAATTTCAAAATACCAGCGACGGGATCAACATTGTATTTGACCAATGCCAATCTATCGGTCATTGATTCGATAGCGTTTTCATCGCAATTGACAGATCAAACCTTGGGACGTTACCCAAATGGAACAGGGAATTTTCAAACATTGCTTCCAACTTTCGCAGCCAACAACAATGCCGCAGTTTCTGTATCAGATGAGGCGTTCAAGATTGAAAATGATTGGAATGTTTATCCCAATCCAACAGAAGGGCAGTTCACCATCGATTTTACCAACGTCCAATTGGGTGCGCAAACATTGACCATTTATAATCACTGTGGTCAAGCTATTTTTGTGGGCACGATCAATGAAAAAGGCAGTTACTCAACAGAAGGTTGGGCCAATGGATTGTATCTCATTCAGGTGGGGAATCAAACACAAAGATTGATTGTTCAGCGATAGTATTTTTCTGAATTGTATTACTGGATAACCCACTCAAAACAATGGCTTCCCTTTTAAAGCCTGCAATAGTGTGGTCAATGCCAATAATGCATACAGCAAGGAAAACGCGATGGTAAGTTTGGTGCTCTTCAATAGATAATATGAGGCCATGGGCAATACTTGCAGCGCATGCATGCCGATGAAATGCGCTACACGGAGGTCACCAAAAGTTTTGCTCCAGCCCAAAATGAACCAATTGGAATTGTCATTTATGGCGCCTACGGTATGGCTCAAGCGCGCGCCCATTGCAAAACCTTCAAAAGAGAAAATGACAAATAAAACCATCGCCAATCGTATCGACCAAACATAATAAATGGGCAGGTTTTCAAAATTGTTGCTGAAAAATAACACGCCAACATAGGCGGTATATATCGTCACCACTGATGCGGCAAT
>CANHIV010000247.1 GCA_947460525.1 Flavobacteriales bacterium | reverse complement strand
TTTGTTGTCAACATGTTTGATCCAGCTACGGGTACTACTTTGTCTTCACAAGGGCCGGACTACGATTGGGAGTGGTCTCCTTCTGCCAATTTGGATGATGCATTTATCATTGACCCAACAGTAAACAGTATCAATCAAACCACCACTTTCACAGTTACTGGTTACCCTGCAGGACATCCTGGTTGCGCCAGCACCGCTACAGTAACCGTTCAAGTGAATCCATTGGGAGATCCTGGAATCAGTACCACCCCTCCCGTTTATTGCTACAACGACAACACCGCCTACAACGTATTTGATTTATTAGATGGAAATCCTGTGCAAAATGTAGGTGTATGGACTTTGCCAGATGGCTCTCAATTTGGAGACAATGCAGGCGAACTCACTACTGACCTCACATTCAGCCCAACCACTAGTACGCCCGGTGTTTATACGCACACTGTGGTATCGGGTGGATGCTCACTTTCTGCAACTGTTACCATTCAAGAAAGTACACCCGTTACCATTACAACCACAGCAGACACCGAAATCTGTTGGTATGATTTGATCAACCCATCCGTACTAACAACCAACGGTGGCTTGGCGCCTATCAGCTACGCTTGGAGCTTTGATGGGAATCCAATCGGATTTACAGAAGACATCATTGGATATGATCCTGCTAGCAGTGGACAATTTTGCGTTGATGCTACGGATGCTTGTAACGATGTCGCATCCAATTGTTTCAATTTGACCGTTCGTCCCAAAGTACCGGTTGAAATTTCAGCAACGCCCCAGCAGGCTTGTTGGCCTGATCCATTGGCATTGGAACTTCAAACGGATCCATCGCTTTATGACCTGAACCATTGGGATATCAGCAATGGTGATGGATATGACAATATGGTCAACATCAACCAAACTTTCGATAACCCTGGCTCTTACCATGTCGAAGTTCTTTTGATTGATGACTTGGGCTGTCAATACGATTCTACGTTCACCAATTATCTCACCTCATTTGCTCCTCCTACTGCTGGATGGATGACACAAGAAGATGAGGTGGATTCTTTTGAGCCTACCTTCCATTTCAATAACATGAGTGAAGGAAATATCTCCGACTACAATTGGACTTTTGATTTAAATGGAAACGAGGATTACTCCATCGAATTTGAACCCGTTCATACTTTCCCATTGGGCGTTGGTGGTGATTACACCGTTCAACTTCAAGTGGTGGATGTCAATGGTTGTATTGATGTTGCAACCGGTGAGGTGCATGTCATAGAGCCATTCTTGTTCTACATCCCAACTGGATTTACCCCCAATGGTGACAATATCAATGACGCCATTCAATTTGTGTCCAATGACATCGATGAAAAGAATTTCATTTTGACCATCTTTGATCGTTGGGGATCTATCGTTTTCCAAACAACGGATCCACATGAAGCATGGCAAGGAAACACCGCGGAAGGTGAATACTATGTGCCCAACGGTGTATACAATTGGAACGCTACCATTCGCTCTAAATCAACTGGCGAGCGCAAAGAGTTGGTGGGAACAATCACCATTGCACGATAAAAGAAACTGCTACAAAAAAGGGCGACCCGTGGGTCGCCCTTTTTATTTAAGATCATATTGATTACATGCGAGCAGGCATGGAAACGCCCAACAATAGCATACTGGATGCTATGCACTGCCCGGTCAATTCTGTCAATTGCAGACGAAGTGATTTACGTGTTTCATCTTCCTCTTTTAAAATGCCACATTGCTGATAGAAAGAATTGAACGTCTTGGTCAATTCATAGGAAAAAGCAGCCACTACGGAAGGATCAAACTGGATTCCAGCTTGAGCAATCGCCTCCGGATAAGAGAACAACAATTGTATTAGGTTTTTCTCGTAGGGATTCAATTCCAATCCTTCCACATTTGCTCTTTTCCACTCCCCTGCCTTGCGCAAAACAGCTTGTGTTCTCACATATCCATATTGAATAAATGGACCAGTATTGCCATTGAAATCAATGCTCTCTTGCGGATTGAACATCATGTTCTTTTTGGGATCAACGCGCAACAAGAAATATTTCAAAGCCGACATGCCAATCACATTGTACACCTCCGTCTTTTCTGCCTCGCTCAAATCTGCCAATTTCCCTTGCTCATCCGCAACAATCCTCGACTCTGCCGCCATGGATTCCATCAAGTCATCCGCATCTACAACTGTTCCTTCACGACTCTTCATCTTGCCTTCTGGAAGTTCAACCATTCCATAGCTCAAATGATAACATGCATCCGATTGTTGCCAACCCAATTTTTTCAGGATTTTGAACAATACTTTAAAGTGATATTCTTGCTCATTCCCTACCGTATAAATCTGTGAAACGGTATCTGGATAATCCTCAAAACGTAAAATGGCTGTTCCTATATCTTGCGTAACATACATCGCTGTGCCATCTCTACGTAAAACAGCCTTCTCATCCAAGCCTTCATCGGTTAGGTCAATCCAAACACTGCCATCGTCTTTTTTAAAGAAAACGCCTTTTTCGATTCCTTTTAAAACTTCGTCGCGACCTTTCAAGTAGGTTTCACTTTCGAAATAGAGTTGATCAAAATCAACCCCCATTCGCTTGTAAGTAGTATCGAATCCGGCATACACCCAAGCATTCATTTTCTTCCACAAGGCCACAACTTCTGCATCGCCATTTTCCCAGGCGCGAAGCATCTCTTGAGCGGCTTTCATTGTTGGCGCATTTTGCTTGGCTTCATCTTCAGATGATCCCGCCGCCATCAACTCTTGAATTTCCTTTTTGTATTGTTTATCAAACTCAACATAATATTTCCCCACCAACTTATCGCCCTTCATGCCCGTTGATTCCGGTGTTTCATTCTTACCTGAATTCAACCAAGCCAACATGCTTTTGCAGATGTGAATGCCCCTATCGTTGATGATCTGCACCTTGGTCACCTTGTGCCCATTGGCCTTCAGAATTTGTGCAACAGAATAACCCAAAAAGTTATTTCTCAAATGGCCCAAATGCAATGGCTTATTGGTGTTCGGCGATGAATACTCCACCATCATTCTAGGTTTAGAGTCCGGTGCCGCAAAACCCCACTGGGCTTGTTGCATCATCTGGGTCATATTGCTCAACCAATAGTCATCACTGAATACCAGGTTTAAAAATCCTTTCACCACATTGAAGCCCACTACATCTGCCACTTTCTCCTGAATGAACTCTCCCAATTTTTGCCCCAATTCTTCGGGCTTGGCTTGGGCCAACTTGGTCAATGGAAAAACCACCAAAGTAATATCGCCTTCAAACTCCTTTCTGGTAGTTTGAAATTGAACAGCGGTTTCAGGAAAGTCTACTTGGTATAAACTTTTGCCGG
>CANHIV010000246.1 GCA_947460525.1 Flavobacteriales bacterium | reverse complement strand
ATTTTGACCGGCCGGCCCATTAACAACGCTTCCATCCGTCAACAACCATTGAGAATCACTACAAGGATCTTCAATAAAAGTATTATCACTACTTACTGTGCAAATGCAAGGTTCTTCAGGATTGTAAGTACTTCTCGCATCATAAATGGTAAATTCTTCTTGAGCGTTTCTATAAATAATGAGCTTCACCGTTCCGCCATCATAATACAACCAACCTGTAGGGACCGTCAAATCAAAATACGCGGGCTCGTTGATATTAATCGTGAATCCAAAATTTACTTCAGGATACAATTGACCGTCTTTACAACGATTGCAGCTGAAAGCAATCATGATAAAAAAAACCGAAATCCAAATTTTTAATTTCATTGTTTCTTTGACAACGTTGGAACAAACGGTTTTACGTACTGTGGCTCGAAATAAGCCACATCTTCATTCAGCATAAACTCTGCTGCTGCTGAATTCGCCATCCAAACAGCACTTGGTAAAACATCAAAAGCTTTATCTCCTTCTCTTAAAAATGGGATGAGTTTTGTGGCATTCTCTCCTACTATAAAAACTTGATTGGATTCAACATTCAATGTTCCTTCTTCAAAAATAATAGCAGCTGGCTCACTCATAACGCCATCTCGGAACCAAGAACCATACACCTCGTTTCTTCTTGCATCCATTACCAACAGTATATCTTGTGGTGTGGACAATACATTTTTTGCAATGCCCATCAACACCAAGGTGGATATGGAGTAAAGTGGAATTCCCAGAGAATAGGCAATGCCCTTGGCGCATGAAACACCGATTCGCAAACCCGTGTAAGAACCGGGCCCCCTTCCCACAACAACACGCTCCAATTGTTTAAATGTTGCACCTGCCTGAGCCAAGAGCTCTTCAATCATTTGATGCAACTGTTCTGCGTGGACAAATGCATCCGATTCCTTTTCGTTGGACCACACATTACCCATGCTGTCCCAAAGAGCAACACTACAATTCTTAGAAGATGTTTCAATCCCTAAATGCATTAGACTACTTCTTTTCTTCTTCCAAAACGGCACCAATCTCTACAACATCACCGTCATTCAATAACTTGGCAATCTCGTCATAGGGACCGGTAATTACCTTTTCCTGCTCCGTTAAACCTGAAGGAACATGAATGAATTGATCATCTTGAATGCCCGTTTTTAAAAACTTCAAATGTGCCTTTTTCTCACTCTCGTTATAAACGAAAACGCAAGTTCCGCTTTGTCCTTTCTGACTAGAGTCTGGGCGCATGGTGACGCTTTTGATGGGGATGGAAAGTACGTGCTTGATCTTTTCCGTTTCGATGTCCACTGTTGCAGTCATCCCAGGTCGGAAAGGTGAATCGCCTTGTTCCGCGCTCATGAGATGCGCATAGGACGCTGGAAGTATGCTTACTTTAACGGAGAAATTCGTAACCTGTGAATTGGCACTACCCACTCCTGTTGTAATTAAATTCAAAGCAGTGTTTCCAATTTCAGTCACTATACCTTTGAATTTTTCATTTCTGAAAGCGTCAACCGTCACTATGGCCGTATCCCCTACTTGAACGTGAACGATATCGCTTTCATTCACTTCAACATCCACTTCCATTTGTGCCAATCCGGATATTTTCATGATCACATCACCACTTGTCATGTTGTTTCCCAATACAGCCTCTCCTACTTCCTTGGTCAATGCCGTTACTGTTCCATCGATGGGTGCCAATATGGTAGTGCGCTTCAAATTGTCTGCAGCTTCAGTCTTTCCTGCTTCAGCACTAGCGATGCTAAACTCTGCGCTTTTGATGCTCTCTTGTGCAGCAGTTACTTCAGCCACTGCAGTTTCATAGTTAGATCTAGAATTGTCCATTTCTGCTTGAGAGATAACCTTTTCAATCAACAACTTCTCATTGCGTTTAAAAGTCAACTCTTGCATTTTCAACTGGGCTTGGGCTTGGGCAAGGCGAGCCTTAGCACTGCTCCAATTGCTCTTTGCAGAATTCCACGTGGCTTCTGCTCGCTGAAGCGCCGATGTATACAAATCAGGATTGATTCTCACCAACAACTGCCCCTTTTTAACATGATCTCCCTCCTTAACTGGCAACTCAACGATTTGTCCGCTGACATCGCTTTGAACTTTCACCTCTGAAGCAGGCTGCACTTTACCGCTGGCACTGACTCTTTCGATAATGTCTCGAAATGCCGGTGCCTCGGCTTGTACCACTCTTTTCTCACCGCCCTTCGACCAACGCCAAATACCAATTATAGCACCCAATACAAGGATGCCAATGATGATGTTTCTTCTTTTCTTATTCTTTATCATGGCTGCATTTGTATCGGTTGGTTCATGTAAAATTGCAATACGTTTCTTTTAAAAATCAAATCCAATCGTGAGCGGATGTATTGCGCTCGCGCAATATCCAAACGATTTCTTGCAATGCTCATTTCTGTAGCATTGAGCACGCCATTATCAAATTTAGCCTTGGCCCACTCATAAGCCTTTTCATTGGACTTCAAACTTTGCTCTTGCGCCTGAAATGACTTCTGTGCCGCCTCAGCATTGGCATATGCCGTTTCTACATCTACGATCAACCTTTGCTTGGCCAATTGCACGTTTAGGTCAGCATTGGCAGAATTGATTTTGGCCCGTTGTATTTGCGCATGGGTTTGAAATCCATTGAACAACGGCATAGACATCGAAACAAAAAACGAACGATTGACATTGTCGTTCAATTGACTTTGAAACGGTTTGGTTCGATAATCCTCGGATGAATAAATGGTTTGGGGCAAAGAGTACACCCAATCATTGGTAGCACCAACCGTTCCAATAGGGAAGCTCACAACACTTCCGGAACCACTTAAAACTTTTGCCGCACCAGAATACCCTGTACCATAAGACATCGAAGCAGAAACACGTGGCAAAACGGCACCCTTTGCTGATCGCTCACCCCACCTGGCTCCTGCTAAATTAGAAAGCGCTGATTTGATGCTTGCCTGATCTTGCAGTGCCGTCGATAAAACCAATGACTTGGGAGGTAAGGGGAACGTTACATCAAACAATTGAACATCTGGGAACACCGGTTCAAAATTCCTGGATTGTTCTTCATTCAATAAAAGCAACTGCGTCAGACTTAATTTAGCCAATTGATAATTGTTTTGTGACACCACCCAATTGGCCTGATCCGACATGTACTGGGCCTCCATCTCAGCAACGACTCCTTCATTAACGACACCCAAGGTCATCTGCTTCTTCAATCTATTCAAACTCTCCAATGAAGTTGCCTGGGTATTGAAGGCTATTTTCTCCAATTCGGCATTCAGAATGACATTCAAAAAAGCATTGGCGGTTTGCAGCGCTACT
>CANHIV010000245.1 GCA_947460525.1 Flavobacteriales bacterium | reverse complement strand
TGAACATACACAACCGGCATCATAGGTATCATCAGCTGTATTGATGTTGCCATCATCACATGCATCGCCGGGCATTAAGCAAGATCCGTCTTCCGTTGTAGCGTTGGCATTGTAGTTACAAGCCGTTGCATCCATACAACCGAGAATATCTCCTGAGTTGGATGCACCTGGTGTTGGCGCTTGTGCGACATAAGTTGAGCTCGCAAAAGGCGCACCTCCATCAGGAATACGAGCCGAAGCGTTGTTGACAGTAGCAGAAGCTGCGCCTTCGTTTACTTGAGGTTGACCAGGAGTCAAAGTTGCAAGTAAAGTTGTCGCGTCCGCATCATCCGTACCATATACCACTGCATCTACCAAACCAGTAGCAGAAACTGCCGTGCCATTGGGCCAAGCCGCTACTGCAGCTTGATAAATTGCTACTGCATCCGCGCCATTTTGAAGTGAATTGCCGTTGATCACAATGTTCACATTGGGGACAGCTGCATTACCGATTACAAAATATCCAGAAGCTGGAATGGTGCTACCGGTAAGATCAATGGCATTGTAAGAGGTATTGCCAGAGCCATTGAACATGACCAATACACGTCCGTTTAAAGATGCGCCTGGCGCACCCTTTAACTCGATGAATTCCATGGCATCGGTACCGGTTTGATCCGCATCAATTTCATTGATGACCACTTGAGCAGATGCCGTCATGGACATCAGCAGAGATAACATTAAAATTATTTTTTTCATTTTGCTAATTTTCATTGATTAAAAAGTTGCGGTAACAGACAAGCTGCACCAACGGGGTTGACCAACATATACACCTGCTGAACGCACGGTAAAGTCATATGACTTGTCCACATACAAAGCGTATGTGTCATTTGTACGAGCATCGGTGATATACAAGTTATTAAATAGATTGAAGACACTTGCTCTGAAATCCCAACGGGTTTTCCAAGCATCCGTGATGCTATATCCCGCGTGCAATTCCATTGTGCCATAAGCAGGTATTCTCCAAGAATCTCTTCTTGCGTTTTCACCATTCAACGTAAACGGATTGAAATCCGCATAGTATCTATCAAAATAGGTGTAGCGACCTTTGATGTATGCGCCATTCTTCCACTCATATCTCAACATAGCTCCCAATTGCGTTTGAGCTGCATCACTGACGTGAACCCCCTTTGCATCGTATGCAACATAGTATTGCCCTTGATTTGGATCGCCATCAAAATAGACCGGACGATTGGCATCATCAAAAATAAATATGGTGTCTCCACTCATCCATTTCCAATCTGCCACTGAAGCCAAAACCTCAATGGTAATTCGATCTGTAATTTTATAAGCCGCATCCCACTCAATTCCTTTGTGGACTGCGTCCATTCCTTGAATGTTAACGGAAATATTGGAAGTAGGATCCAAAGGATCTGGAACAGACAACCCGCCAGAATAGGGTTTGTTCTTCCATTGCGTGTAATACAAGTTTACATTGGTTGCCCATTTCTTATTCTTGAAGCTCCATCCATTTTCTATACTTGCAATCTTCTCATTATAGATGGTATTGAATCGCTCGTTAGAATTGTTATAGACTTGATTGAAAAGTGGTGCTTTGTCCAAATAACCGCCATTCAAGAATACAGAAAGGTTCTCCGTTATGTTATATTTCACACCCGCCTTGGTTGTAAAAGTAGGACGATAGTACCATCCCGTGGTTTGGTATTCTGCACCCGGCATTCCACTATAAACCGCTTGACCGTTGACATACATCGTATCCATAGCGGTCAACCCTCCGGCATTGTCAGGGATGCTGTATCCTGTATTGTACAGATTGCCATCGATTTCAATTTGCTTGGGCAAAAAATAGTCCGTGCGCTTGTATCCGGTATAAGCGGCAGATCCACTTAAGAAAGCTACCCAGCGCTTTTGGGTATATTCCACTTGTCCAAATACTCCGCCCCAACGGATAAAAGCATCATTGTTATAATCGATAATATCACCCTCTTTGGCTATAACACTTTGCTGATTGGCGTTGTAGGCTGAACGATTCCAATAGTAATCAGCGCCCATCAAGTCTATCACCTTTCGGTAGTGACTGCCTTTGTAAGCTCTAAGGTCCAATCCTCCTGACACTGTCCAATTCTCGTTGATTTCATTGCTATAAGTGCTCAGCGCGCCATACCAACGGTGGTTGTTCATGCTGGCCTTTACAAAATTGCTCACTACATATCTTTCTGTTGAAGAAATTAACGGATTGATATTGTAGTCAGGACCACTAAACAACGGTGGCTTTGCGCCAATGTTGGTGTCGTAATAAGGTTGAATATTCAAAGTGCCATCAGGATTATAATCACTTGCAGTTGGCGTATTCTGCCATCTGGTTCCTCCGCCATTTCCAATGGAAACATAGGCTACAGTTGATAAGAAGCTATGTGAATTGATGCTCCAAACATCTTTCAATGACATTTGGGGTTTGAAATAAAAATTCTGACGTGCATTGTAAGGTCTTGCGATATCTGCATTGACCTTTTCTCCATTGGTAAATTCATAACGTGACAAATAACCCAAGTCAGGATTGTAATTCACACCACCTTCGTAAATGGGAGCGTTGGGATTGGCCGAGTTCAAACTATACGTAGTTGGGGCACCCAGTTCATTGGCCAAATCATGTGAGTACATGGCAATGGCATCTGTTCTTGTTCTTTGGCCATGGCGCTGTGGAGCACCCAAAGCATAAAAACTCAACAAGTGATTGCCTTGCTTTTTTTCAACCTTGAAAAATCCAAAAAATCCGCGGGTGTCGGTTCCATCCACCCAGCCTTTTCCATCTTTCAAAGAGGCTGCAAATGAAAAGGCCCAGCCGTTTTTCAATTTGCCGGTATTCATTCCGATGGAAGTTCTACCAAATGCGCCAAATGCATATTCTTGCTTGACTTGGATTCTTCTTTTTGATTCGATGCCTCGGGTAATAATATTCATGGTACCCCCTACTGCAGGAATCACCAATTTGGATGCGCCCAAACCTCTTTGGATTTGTGTGGTTTGTGTTACCAAATCCAAACCGAACCAATTGCTCCAATATACTGTACCGTTTTCCATGTCATTGACAGGCACTCCATCCAACATCACTGCGACATTGGGACCAGAGAAACCTCGAATGGTTACACGCGCATCTCCATCACCTCCACCTGAACGTGTGGCATACGCACCCGGCGTTGTATTGGCCAATGTGGCCATTTCACGACCTGACAATTCCTCATCAATCCGCTTCATGTCGATATTCGAATAGGCCACAGGAACTTTTCTGCCCACTGCCAAATCCGTCACAATTACCAATTCCTTTTGATTTTGCAAAACCAACAACACTTCTACATTGGCTTCTC
>CANHIV010000244.1 GCA_947460525.1 Flavobacteriales bacterium | reverse complement strand
GATCCATCTGTTAAGTCGATTGGGCGTTGAACCAGGCCTTTCCCAAAGCTTCGACGTCCTACAATCAATCCGCGGTCCCAATCCTGAATAGCACCTGACAAGATTTCACTTGCTGAAGCGGAGTATTCATCTGTTAAAAGAATCAACTGACCATCTTCCCATTTTCCAGTTCGGTAGGCTTTGAGATTGCTTCTCGGTTGTGCTCTACCTTCTGAGTAGACAATCAATTTATCGCCAGATAAAAATTCATCCGCCAATTTTTGCGCTGCATCCAATAAACCACCGCCGTTGCCTTGAAGATCAAATACGAGGTGCTTCATGCCTTGCTTCTTTAAATCTGCAATGCCCTTTTCCACTTCTTCCATCGAAGAGCGAGAGAAACTGTTGAGTTTAATGTAGCCAATCTCTGGTGTTACCATGTATACAGCATCTACGGAGTTGATTGGAATGTTGTCTCGAGTGATCACAAAATCCATGGGTTTGCGCATGTTCTTGCGTTGGATCTCAATTTTCACCTTCGTCCCAAGTTCACCCAATAATTTTTCGCGCACCTGATTGTTTTTCAATCCAATTCCAGCGATATTCACATCTGCAATTTTTGTGATTTTATCACCCGGCAAGATGCCTAATTTTTCAGAAGGCCCTCCAGGTATCGTTGCCACAACCATTAAGGTGTCTTTTAAAATTTGAAAGCGAATGCCGATTCCGACAAAACTTCCGTTGATTGAAGAATTCGCTTCTGCTACTTCTTCTTTTGAGATATACGTGGAGTGGGGGTCCAATTTTTCCAAAAGCGCAATGATCGCTTCGTCAGTTAATTTTTCATCATTCACAGGATCGACATACATCTGATTGATAAAAGTCATTACTTCATCAAACTTCTGAGTGGTTCCAACTTTAGATGGATCTACTTGGGCCATTAATAGGGTTGGAGCAAATAGAGTTAGGAGAAAAAAGCGTTTCATAGACTGTCCTGAATTTGAAGAATTAAAGGTAATATTAAATACGCATTGACGGCTCGCTTCGTAACACAGACAATTAATTTTTGTTAACAAAAAAAGAATAAACAGTAGGGTGTGTATAGCTTTCAGTGGTATGGATGTTTTAGAAGCACTATTATCAGTTATTTCGAATACAATGAACATGGTAAAAACGATACTTCTATTTAGTGCACTCGTATTCTTCACCGGACGAACTCAAGCTCAAGTGAAAGAATTTGATCGATTGGAGATGTACTATGCTCAAAAACATTACAAAGTTGTGCTTCGTAGGGCAAATAGACTTATTGATAATCCAGATTACGATTACTCACAAGTCCCTTCATTTTATAGGGCACTTTCAACCATGCAATTGGTTCAGAATGATCATTGGCGCAAGACTCATCAAGATGCTTTAGCAGAAGCACAAGAATTATTTTTAACACTAAAAAAAAATAAAAGTGGGCTCAAAATTATGACTTCCCATATACATGAGTTGTCATACTTAAAGCGGGATCTAATCTCGTGGGCTGAAGATTTAAAGCGTCAGGACAAAAAAGAGGAATTTAAGAGCGTTCAACATTTTATTGATGTAGTACTGGATAATCTTCCCACAATTGATGCAGTGCCTGAAGGAGAGGGTTCTTCATTGAATGAATCTGAGGTAGTATCGAATACATCATCAAAAGAGCGACAGGGACTGGTGGAACATGCGCAAAAATACATTGGTACACCTTATGTTTGGGCAGGAGAATCACCTGGTGGATTTGATTGTAGTGGATTTACAAGTTATATATACAAAACAATGGGGAAAGACTTACCTCGTCGTGCTGTTGATCAATACAATGCAAGTAAAAAAATAAAAGAAAAAGACGTTCAAAAAGGTGATCTTGTGTTTTTTGATAACGGTTCAGGTGTTTCGCATGTCGGAATGATCATTTCAAATAAAGGGGAACCAATTGTAATGATTCATGCAAGCTCTTCCAAAGGCGTAATAAAAACGGCTATTGATTCGTCTGAATATTGGAAGTCGCGCTTGAAAGGTTATGGAACCTTTGTGGATTGATTCTTTCGCGAATAAAAAACAATTGCGATTGCATTGAGTGAAATGCTTATCATGGACATGTACCAGAATGCATTCAGAATAAACTCCTGATGAAGTTTCAACAACACGATGATGCCAAAGGCAAGCAATGTAATGAAGCATAAGGCCATTGAAAATAAAGCCAAACTTCCCTTCTTTTTTCGGAGTCGTTCAAAGATAGTCAGTGAGATGACTATAGCCGTAGCGAAAAGTAGGTAATTCCAATACGTATTGATTTGATGAATGTCGAAATAACAAATCGCAGAAAGTACAATACTTGCGAGTGCCACAATACCCCCAATTGATTGCAACGAAATGCGTGAATCTTCTAGATAAATCAAGGAAAACAAAACGATACTGGCATTCAGAAAAAGTAAACTTTGGAATCCAAATGGAGCAATAGCATCGAGGTGATACATTTGGTAGATGTTGTACAAAAGGCCTATAATCGAAAGGATAAGCAGTCCTCGAACAATTTTATGTGACACTGTGAGCGCGTTCATGTTATCAAGATTAATGCGAGTGATTTGCCATTGCTCTGCGATTTTTCTCCGTGGCGCATACCAAGTTCCAAAGTGCGCGCGCACCAACATTGGCATCCCAATCACCTTCCGGTCCTGGTGCTACCTCATTTAAATCAAAGCCAATGATTTTTCTGCCGGATTCGGCAACTTTGAAGATCAAGTAGGTGATGTCCTCCAATTTAAATCCGCCAGCCACTGGTGTTCCCGTATGTGGGCAAAGTTCAGGGGTAAGACCATCGATGTCGAAAGAAATGTACACGTTGTGTGGAAGTTCACTAATGATGTTTTCCACCTGCTGTGCCCAGTTCATGCCATTGTATCCTGCTTCTTTGATGTCCCAATCGAAAAATGTGGTAATGCGAGAGGAATGTTTTCGAATAAGGTCAACCTCCGATTGTGCGGTATCGCGAATACCCACCTGAACCAATTTAGAGAGGTGATCGCATTCTTTCAACGCATTGAACATGATGCTCGCGTGCGATTGCTGAAATCCTTCATAGGCATCGCGCAAATCGGCATGGGCATCAATCTGTAAGATCCCAAAATCATCATAGGTATCGTTCAAGGCGTGCATCAAGCCTAGTGGGGTAGAGTGTTCACCTCCGAGCACGGCAACAATTTTTCCAGCTTGAATGAGTTCCAATGCCCGTTCGCGCAAATTCTCCTTCAATGCGATTTGTGTCTCGTTGATTTCAGTCACGACCGCTTGAAAGTCCGTATTATCTTCTAGCTGACCTCCATCCTCCAAAAAAGAAATGTAATCCAAGCCTTTTTCACAAAGTGT
>CANHIV010000243.1 GCA_947460525.1 Flavobacteriales bacterium | reverse complement strand
TCGGCAAACAAGGCCACACGATACAACTCCTCGTCCCGCTTTTGAATGCCTTCCAAAACCACATTAGCCAGGCTTATGTCTGCATTCAAACGGTCAATTTCTTTGCGGTATCTTTCAATCTCCTTCTTGAGAAAAAGTTCCTTCGGAGAATCCAATTTTCGGGTAAAGAAATAGGCCAAAACAATGCCCATTGCAATGCTCGGCGACACCCATAAAACGACGCGAAGAATGCGCGCTAGCGGACTTCTTGACACTTCCTCATAGGAAAGTGTATCTGGGTTATATCTGTATTTTTTCTTTGGCAAGCAAGACAAATATAACTTGTTTATGTTTTAATGCGCGCTTTCTAGCGTTCACTTGAACTGAAATATCGTTGAAAGACGTACCTTTGCAACACAAAATAAAACACTGAAAACCGAATGAAAGTTTCAGAAATTAGAAATACCTTTTTTGAATTCTTTGCCTCAAAAGGTCACGAGATTGTTCCTTCTGCGCCAATGGTGGTTAAAAATGACCCTACCTTAATGTTTACGAATGCCGGGATGAACCAGTTTAAGGATTATTTCCTAGGCAACTCCTTGCCTACGCATCGCCGTATAGCGAATTCGCAAAAATGCTTGAGGGTATCGGGTAAGCACAACGACTTGGAAGAAGTGGGTGTCGACACCTACCACCATACCATGTTTGAAATGCTGGGCAATTGGTCATTCGGTGACTATTTCAAGGAGGAAGCTATTTCTTGGGCGTGGGAACTCTTGACTGAAGTCTATGAAATCCCAAAAGACCGCTTATATGTGACCGTTTTTGAAGGTGACAAAACAGACAATGTTCCTATGGACGAAGAAAGTTTTGGCATCTGGAAAAAATTCATCGCGGAGGATCGCATCATCTTGGCGTCAAAAAAAGACAATTTCTGGGAAATGGGAGATACTGGTCCCTGTGGCCCGTGTACGGAAATCCATGTGGACTTGCGTTCAAAAGCTGAAAGAGCTGCCGTTGATGGACGTAACCTTGTGAACGACGATCATCCACAAGTCATTGAAATCTGGAACAATGTATTCATGCAGTTCAACCGCAAAGCAGATGGAAGTTTAGAGCCTCTACCTGCAACGCATGTTGATACAGGAATGGGACTTGAGCGTTTAGCAATGGCTTTACAAGGAAAAATATCAAATTACGATACTGACCTTTTCCAAACCTTGATTCAGCACATGGAGAAAGTATCAGGGGTAGAGTATGGTAAAACGGAAGAGGTGGATATTGCTCTACGCGTCATTTCTGATCACATCCGTGCCTTAGCATTTTCTATTGCTGATGGGCAACTGCCGTCAAATACAGGCGCCGGATATGTTATCCGCCGGATCTTGCGTCGAGCAGTTCGTTATGGATATCAAACATTGGGGTTGAAAGAACCTTTCCTGTGTGATTTATCGACAGTGTTAAGTGACATCATGGGAGATCCATTCGAAGAACTCATCAAACAAAAAGAACTCGTTCAAAAAGTGATTCGCGAAGAGGAAATTAGCTTTTTTCGTACACTTGAACAAGGAATAAAGCGCATGGACGCCATCATTACGCAATCTAAAAAAGAGGATATTGAAGTAATCAATGGTGTTGCCGTTTTTGAATTATACGATACCTATGGTTTTCCTGTGGACTTAACGTCACTGATTGCGCGTGAAAATGGACTCCAAATTGACGAAGAGGCCTTTACTGCTGAATTGCAAAAACAAAAAGACCGATCACGTGCAGCCACAGCTATTGAAACCGATGACTGGGTTCAAGTGCATCCAGATTCAGAAATCACTTTCGTCGGGTATGATCAATTGAGTGCGAAGGTGAATATCCTAAAATACCGCAAGGTTTCTCAAAAACAAAAATCATTTTATCAATTGGTGTTGAACAACACCCCGTTCTACCCAGAAGGTGGTGGTCAAGTGGGTGATACCGGTTACCTCGAGTCCAATGGGGTTCGAACAAAAATCTTTGACACCAAAAAAGAAAACAACCTTATTATTCATTTGTCAGAAACACTACCTGCTGATCCATCGGCCGATTTTATAACCTTTGTGAATGAGGAAAACAGATCAGCTTCCGCAAGCAATCACTCGGCAACTCACCTACTCCACCATGCATTGCGCAGCATCTTGGGTACTCATGTCGAGCAGAAAGGATCCTTGGTGAATCCTTCTTACTTGCGCTTTGACTTCTCCCATTTCTCGAAGGTTACGGAAGAAGAATTGGCCAAAGTGGAAGCTTTGGTTGTTCAGGCCATTCGTCAGAACACAGCACTCGATGAACAACGTGCGGTTCCAATGAAAACTGCCAAATCTATGGGTGCGATGGCACTTTTCGGTGAAAAATATGGTGATGCAGTGCGTGTAATAAAATTCGGTGATTCCGTTGAACTTTGTGGAGGAACGCACGTTTCGTCTACAGGGAAAATTGGCCTTTTTAAAATCATTACGGAAACAGCTGTTGCGGCTGGTATTCGACGAATTGAAGCGATTACATCGACGGCGGCAGAGCACTATTTCATTGAAAAGGCAGAGCGCTTGGATCAAGTTGTATCTGCATTGAAAAATCCGAAAGATGTCGTTAAGGCCGTTGAAGACTTACAATCCAAAAACACCCAATTGCAACGTGAGATTGAGGTGCTTCAAAAAGAAAAGGCCATGCATGTCAAGGGTGAATTGAAAGGGAAAATTCAGCAAATTGGAGACATGCATTACCTCGGTGAAATCTTAGCACTCGATGGCGCATCCATCAAGGATATTCTTTTCCAATTGAAAGGAGAAATGGAAAACTTCCTCGGAGTCATTGGTGGGAATGAAGGCGACAAGTGTACATTGAGCATTATTGTCAGTGACAGTATCATTGCTGCAAAAGGATTCAATGCCAGCAACATGATTCGAGAAGCAGCCCAACACATTCAAGGTGGTGGCGGTGGACAACCTTTCTTTGCAACGGCAGGAGGAAAAAATCCAAATGGATTGAAAGCCGCTCTTGATGAAATTCGTGCAAAACTAAATTGACACTGAAAGAAATGCGCACAGCACTGCTGATTACCTATTATTGGCCTCCAGCAGGAGGCGCTGGGGTGCATCGCTGGTTGCGTATGTCTCGTTTTTTCAAGGAAAATGGATGGAAGCTTCATGTCTATTGTCCAGAAAATGGGACTTGGCCAACAATGGATTCCGACTTGCAATCAGAGGTTGCGCAGGAGTTGACCATCGTTAGACGGCCTATATTTGAACCACACAAATACCTTGGTAAAAAAAGCAATCCAAACATTGGCGCTGGACTTACCCATCAAGGAAAAATTGGTTTGGTAAAAAAAGCGGTTATTTGGGTTCGCGGAAATCTTTTC
>CANHIV010000242.1 GCA_947460525.1 Flavobacteriales bacterium | reverse complement strand
ATTACGATGAATGGAGCAATAACTGATCGAATGAAAATTTTATTCGGCGGATTCATTGTTTGCTCGGTACTTTTCCTGCCCGATTTCCATCTCAATCCCTCATGGCCAGCAATTCAGCTCATTGACTTTTTACTCCCTATTCTTGCTATTTACGTTTTCATTGAGCGTAAGCAGGTGCAAGGAAAATTGCTTTTCATCGGGATCGCCGTTTTCGCACTGACCATGCTTCTTTCGATGGCTGTCAATGGCAGAATCTTCGTCATTCAAGATTTATTCGAGGTGTTTAAACTCGTTAAATTCTCCCTGATTTTCGCGTTTTTCACTTTGGTGCCTGTGGCTGCTTTTGGGCGCACTTGGCTCAAGCCCATGTTTGTTCTTTTGGTAGGTGTAAATGCGCTTCACTTCTTCAATGTATTTGGCTTCAATCAAGTCATTTCCGATTTCTACAACGGTGGATTGCATATCGAGTACTTTGGCTTGAATTCTCTCAAAGAGCCCGCAGTGAAGCGCATGGTTGGACTCGCAGGCAACCCCAACATCAACGCATTGGTATTTTTATTCTTCAGTATTGCATTTCTACCTATTCAGCAGCGGACGAATACCTTGTGGTGGTTTTTCGTCGCGGTGCTCATGATGTTTCTGTGTCAATCGCGAACCGCTATTCTTGGTCTGGGAGCAATTCTTATCGCAGCAGGATTTCTAATGAAACAGCACTTCACCATCCGCAAATGGACAATCATCTTACTTGGAATAAGTGTCGTTTATCTCCTGTCGTGGGCTATGACGACAAACTTCTTTCATCATTCGCTCTACAGCAACAATCTGTTCACTGGACACATTCTCAAGACTGGTTCTGCCCGAGGCCGTTGGGAGGCATGGACCTTCTTGGGTGAAATGATCCTCCAACGTCCCCTTTTCGGATATGGAGGAAACAAAGCCTATTTCTACGCACAAAAAATATACTCCGAAAACGAGTATATCCTGATGGCTTGGCGCTATGGAATATTTGGTCTGATGGGATATTTACTCATTTACTTCCTACCCCTCAAATCATTCTTTCAGGCAAAAAAAATAGAACAAAGCTACCCTGCACTCTTGAGTATTGCATTGATGCTGGTGGCAGCCTTGACCAACAATCCATTTGTTGACCGAACCATAATGGTTTTGTTCGCT
Source organism: Flavobacteriales bacterium (assembly GCA_947460525.1). GTDB lineage: Bacteria > Bacteroidota > Bacteroidia > Flavobacteriales_D > Sanyastnellaceae > CAMCTV01. Next base: position 2,213 of record CANHIV010000242.1, on the reverse strand, counting down.
GCGGTTATTGGAGCCGTTTATTCTCAACTATCAACACATCACACACATGTCGAATAGCCAAAAGAAAAAGTTATTGCTGATTGGCAGTGCGAGTGTTCACGTCCACAACTATTACAACTTGGTACGTGACTATTTCGCCGAGGTGATGATTGTCACCAATGAAGCCATCGACTATTGTCCACACGTAAAGATTTCTTTTGAAATGAGAAATCCCTTGAAAGTGTACAAAAGTATTCAAGCGATTAAAAAGGAGATCCGTCAATTCAAACCAGACATCATCCATGTGCACCAAGCCAATGCCTACGGATACTTTGCCTCAATGGCCAACAGGAGAAGAATACCCATGGTGCTGACCACATGGGGGAGTGATGTTTTGCTCTTGCCAAAACGCGGTTTCCTATATCGCTATATCGTCAACAAATCACTGCGGGATGCGGATTTCATTACGGCTGATGCAGACTATATGGCAGAAGCCATTCATGGTTTAATCGGAAAAAAAGAAGTAACGATTGCCAACTTTGGCATTGATATTTCTTCGATGACAACAACGCATCACAAGGAAAAAATCATCTATTCAAACCGCTTGCACCAGGATTTATACAACATCGATCAAATCATTGCTGGTAGCGCGAATTTCTTAGCGCAGCATTCGGACTGGCGCTTAATCGTTGGTGCTAACGGAAATAACACAGAGGCCTTAAAAGCACAAGCAAAGGAGGAGATTCCGGAAAATCAATTCACCTTCATAGGTTTCGTTACGCCTGATGTCAACAGAGCGCACTACCTAAAATCTGCCCTTTACATATCCATACCCAAAAGCGATGGCACAGCAATCAGTTTATTGGAAGCCATGGCCTATGGGGCAATTCCTGTTGTTTCTGATCTTCCTGCCAATTGCGAATGGATTGTTGACGGTGAAAATGGCATTATTGTGCAAGATGGAAATGTTGAAGCCGCTATTCGAAGGGCAATTCTATTGAACGCTGATGAAGTCGCTCAGCGCAATGCCGCGATTATTAATGAACGAGGAAGTAAGGAGGCGAATCGAAAAATATTCTTATCGATTTACGATCAATGTCATTGATTGTCCACGGGGTAATTGGACACATACTCTACGATTCCTTCTGGAAAGGTATACAAGGGTGAATACCCAATTTCGGTTGTGATGCGGTCGATCTTTGCCAGGGAATGCATGATGTCACCTGGCCGTTCTGGGCCATGCACAACTTCAGCAGTTGAATGAATTCCACGTTGAAACAATCCCTCACGAAGTGCTTCCACCACTTCGAGCAAAGTAAATGACGCTCCACAGGCTACATTGTACACAGCTGCACCATTAAATTCACGATCTGTAGTCAAGGCCAATACGTTTGCACGCACCGCATTCTTCACATACGTAAAGTCACGGGTTTGTGATCCATCACCATTGATAGTCACCGCTTCGTTTTTCAGCAGTTTATCCAAGAATTTTGGAATGGCTGCGGCATAGACACCGTTTGGATCTTGTTTTGGGCCAAATACATTGAAGTAGCGCAAACCAACAGTTTCCATACTGAACAAACGTGCATAAACTCCTGCGTATTGCTCATTCAACATTTTCGTCACGGCGTAAGGAGAAAGTGGATTGCCTTCTACACCTTCAACCTTTGGTGAGATAGCCAAATCGCCATAAACTGATGATGAGCTGGCATAAACAAAGCGTTTGATTCCTTCTTCTTTTGCCGCATGCAACATGTTTAAAAAACCTGTGGCATTGGTGGAATGTGTGTTGTGAGGAAGTGCAATTGAACGGGGTACAGAACCCAATGCTGCTTGATGTGAGATGGCATCGATTCCTTTCACCGCTTTTTGACAATCCTCCACGACTTGGATGTCGCCTTCAAAGAGTTCAAAATTGGGGTTGGAAAGAAACTCAGTTAAATTCTCTCTTCGACCAGTTGCAAAATTGTCCATGACACGCACACGTGCACCCTGATTAAGAAGTTCTTGCACAAGGTTGGACCCAATAAATCCTCCGCCACCAGTAACAAGTATGTGTTTATCCTTTAACATTTGCGCCAACGAAAGGTTATTATTTCGCGTAATTGACTGAACGTTTCTCGCGGATAACCGTCACCTTCACCTGTCCCGGGTAAGTCATTTCAGTTTGAATGCGTTGAGAAATCGCAAATGACAATTCATCTGCTTTCATGTCCGTTACCTTTTCACTTTCT
>CANHIV010000241.1 GCA_947460525.1 Flavobacteriales bacterium | reverse complement strand
GACCGAATATGAGGCCAATATGCATTCCGCTTACTGCAAGCAAATGACTGATTCCAATGGCCTTGTATTCTGCTTTGATGGAAGGACTGAGATAGGAAGTGTCGCCCACGAGAAAGGCGATGATGATGCCGATATCCTCCTCTGAATAATGTCCTTTTAGTCCCTCTTCAATTTTCGTGGACAAATGGTTTTCCATTTTTGGTCGGGGTTCCCAATCAGTAGGACAAAGTGTAGGCGTTGGAACGGCCGGTAAAAGCGCGTTCCAGGAACTTCCAATGGAAATGAGCAAGAAAAAAAGAGCGCTGCTAATCCAAACAATTTTCTTTGATATCAGAAAAATGATGAATAAAGTTAACGCCAAGAAAGAGTAGAGCAGCGCACTGCGGTAATCGGTGCATAGATATACCCCAATTAGAATGGGAGTGCAAATTCGAAGTAAAGGGTTTTGTCGCCAAATGCGTGTCATCTTGTTGTGCTATTGCACAAAAGAACGCGGGTCGAGTTGACTAAACTTGGATTTGTGTTGTATAAAAAATGCATATACAACACTGGACTTATAAAGGCCTGAGTTGTTGATTTCCTTGATGTGCGGGCTTTCTAGCTTCCTTTTTTTAAGCATATTGGGAAGCATAACATAAAAGGAAAAGTGAGCCCTAACTACCGCCCACAGATGTGGCCATTTGGTTTCTGTGGCAAATCGAATTCCTGCAACACCGTCGAGGATGAGCCTTCTAAAAATATGAAAGAACAAAGCACTCCTGCGGTGATTTTTTGTTATGAGATACAAATTGTTTCTGAAATTCAAATAGGTTTTCATGGGGTTTTGTCGGTCCAAAGTTCCGCCGCCGACATGATAAACCGTTGAGTTCAATTCTGCACCGATACTATATCCTCTGTTTTTTAATCTCCAACAAAGGTCAATCTCTTCCATGTGCGCAAAAAAATCCGCATCAAAACCGTTGACTTCTATCCAAGCTGATCTCCGTATCATCATGGCAGCCCCTGTTGCCCAAAAAACATCTTTTCTTCCTTGGTATTGGCCGTTATCTTTTTCAAAGGCATAGAACATTCGTCCTGCACAAAAGGCATAGCCATCTTTGTCCAAATATCCTCCTGCACCACCGGCGTATTCAAATTGTATCTTGGTTTGATAATCAATTACCTTGGGCTGACAGGCGGCTAACGCTGGTCGTTCCTCCATCCAGTCGATCAGTGGTAACAACCAGTTTGGTGTCACCTCAACATCGCTATTCAAAAGCATAAAATAGGGATGCGCTAGATGCTGAAGACCTTCGTTATAGCCTCCCGCGAATCCATGATTTTTTTCCAATCCTATCCATTGAACAGAAGGGAAATTCTTTGAACAAAAATCAAAAGAATCATCCGTAGATCCGTTGTCAATGATTACGATGTCAGCTACTTCTTCACTGTGCGCAATAACATTGGGTAGAAATTTCTCTAACCAATTTTTTCCATTCCAATTTAATATCGCAACCGCAACTGACTTCATAGCAATTAATGCGGGTTGTACCATAGACCTTCCAGCTCATCACCGGAATAGGGGTCTTGCCTTTGGTTATTCTGATTTCTAGTCACTGTTGCGGGATCACTCATTTGACGAGATCGAACAAGGTTCTTCCAATCGTAATTCATGATTTCTCCGGGAATGTCCGTGTGCAACAATTCCATATCACCATTTAAACTGGTGTTGTAGAATAGTAGACGTTTGTTGTGGAGATGATTGTTGGTTTCGTAATAGTGCCAAATTTCAAAGGGCCAATAGTCAGGGTCATGGTTTCTAATGACTCGGGTAGAGGGTTTGCCATATTGCAAATACACTCTTCCTCTATCGGTTTCCCAACCTTTTTTTATGCTCGTTTCAAACTCTTTGCAAGCATTCACCAATTCCAAGTATTGCGCCCAACTTAATTCAGGGGATAGTGGATTTCTCTTGTACCAGAATTGATACAGAAAACCTTGAAGTTGTATCAGATTGTAACCTTTAACAGCAGAAAGTATGGATTCTTTTTCGTTGCCTCTGGCAATAGGAGTGAGGCAGCGGATGTGTTCTTTTAAAATCAATGAATCTTTGTACTGCCCCGCAAAGCTATTGGCAACTTGAAGCGAAGACAATTCTTTGGCATCCACTCGGCTATTCTTTCTCGAAAACTTTCTTTCTTTTTTCGCGATAGGGTTTTTCATTTTGTCCATGACCTCAACCACCAATGTGTAATCTCCGGATGGCAACTGGGTGATATCAAATGTAGAAAGAATGGGTATGACGGGTTTTCCAACTTCTCGCTTGATGCGCTGAAATCCGATCACTGTCTTCTTGTTGATATCAACGATTTGGTATTGTAGGATAAAAGGATCGGTTCCAAAAAACAAGTCGGTGTTGTACAATTCACAGTAAAAGTCCATCCTTTCCTCTTCGTCGTATCGGACATCGGATAAAAGTGGAAACATGTCCCACCCCGATTTTGAAAATCCGTTGGGAGTAATGGTCTCGCTGTAGGCCTTGATCCAATTGATGTCAGAGACAAATGTTCCTTTGTCCAAGTTCAATACTTGAATTTGCTCATGAAGATTTTGACTTTGAGCAGGGGTTTGCCCCTTGTCTGTAATTTCAATATCGATGGTCAAATCACCATTCATGGCTGTTATACGATCAATGGCCATGCACTGACGAGACTTGTCTTCATTGGTGTTCCATGGAAATTCAGCATTGAATTTCTTATAGCCAATGATTTTGTTTTCTTTGCTTATCGTAATCAAAAATTCTGCTTGAATGACAGCATTGCCATTGGTGATAATGGGTTGAAAAGATGACCCATCCAATTCAAAGTAAAATTCAATGTAAGGAGCATCAATTCCATCATTGATGGCAGCGGGCAAATGAAAAACGCGATAGTCCGTAAAACATCGCAATGCCATTGCAGGTAGCGTCAATGCTAGTAGTAAAATAAAAAGAAGACTCTTTTTCATCGTTCAAAAATACGACAAGATAATGTCCTCAGCGGAGGCAAAATTTGAAAACCCTTGCAAGACCTGGAACATGAAAGGGAAGTGCAGCCAACAGCCGTGTGTATAGTTTAAAAACAAATTTCTGATTGGAGTAAGGTATGGCTTGTGTCAATTCGGCGGCCAAATGGTCGAATTGTTTTTTATCGATTTGCTTTTTTCTCAAGTAATGTCCCATTACCTCAAGACATGCCATTGAGGTCTTGGTAATTTTTTTGTTCAAAGGAGGCGCAAGCTGGGGGATAAATTCATCCAAGTACAGATTGCATCCCTTCACCCATTTTTCGAGGTAATTGTATCGGTTGCCAAGAACAAGTTTCCTTTCGTCTAGTCGATAGTAACAGTCCGCTTCAACTTCAGGGAAAGT
>CANHIV010000240.1 GCA_947460525.1 Flavobacteriales bacterium | reverse complement strand
GATGCCATTGTCATCATGTCTATTCAGGAATACAATTCCCTGAAAGAAACAGAGCATTTGCTATCCTCAGAAAACAATAGAACGCGATTGCAAGAATCCATTGATCAAGTCAAGAAAGGGAAAACCGTTTTTTACAAAGTACCCCAATGAATTTTGAATTTACCCCGCACGCTTGGGAGGATTTCAATTATTGGATTGAAACCGATCAGGAGGTTGTAGAGAAAATTAATCTTTTATTGAAGGACATTAAGAAAGATCCGTTCAAAGGAATTGGAAAACCCGAGCCACTGAAGTTTGGGCTCAAAGGCTTTTGGTCACGAAGAATTTCCGGTGAGCACCGATTGATTTACACGGTCTCTGGAAATAAAAACCAAGATCAAAAATGTACCATCATTCAGTGCCGATATCATTATGATATCCAATAAGCATCAAGCTCGATTGGCACTTGCAATAGAGAATAGTAAAGTTTTCAATTTCTGTTTCCCGTTCTGAAAAGACCACCCCGTCACGGCTCCGCCGTGCCACCCCTCCTTTCTCTCACTTTGTTCGAGCAGGATGGGACATTTCCTCCATTACCGCTCTGTTTCTGTTTCTCGCACTGCGCAGCACTAATCCTTGACGCAACGGGCACTGTAACCTCCCTGAAAATCAACATTATTTCTAAGAATATCAGTAGCACCATAATCCAATATTCCAATCTACGGATCAATATCAACAGCGAGTCGAGCGCTTTTATGTTCCAAAATTGATTTAATAGAATAAAAACAAAAAACTAAAAGGAGGCTGCTTTTAGATTAGCGAACATAAATCTCAATAAACCTCCCCCCTTTTCAATCAGAAATAGTTATAAAAACGAATATCAGACAGCATTGAATTCAGATTTATAAATTCAAAAAATAACTCCCAAGAAAAATATCGGTTTGTTAAAAGTTTTTTTCTAAAAACTTCTAGCACACCTAACAAAAACATAATTCGAATTATACTTATTGACTTGAAAAGCTGAATTTCCACTTACAGATAGTCGATATGCGAAATCTGAATTAATCTGTGTAGATGACCAATAAGTAGCCGTATTTACCAGACCACCAATGTTCGTATTAATAATGATAAGCTCATTGATAGACGGAAGATACCAATCATTATACCCTCCAAAATTGTTGGTTGTACAACCAACAACAGCATCTCCGCAACCCGAAGTAATTATTTCTAATGAATTTTGTAATCCCGAACCTACTTCAATTCCATTAGCTCCAACTATTTCAGTACCGTAACAACCCCATGAATAATTCCAACCACTCAAATCTTGGGGAGCTGCAATCAATCCATGAACCTCTCCAGCTACATATCCTATGTCACCGGGTTGATAAACATAAGCTAACTTTCCTCCCTGATAGTCTTGCCCAATGGTCAAACTAGTCGTATTCACCGCACTAATCCCGGGAACCACTATACTGCTTCCGCCTATCGTCAAAGTATCGCCAGTCGGGCTAACCCGTAAATTCGTCTCCTCTGTGTATAGGGCGTAAGGCACACTCATCAACTGCTGTGTTCCCAAATCGGTAGTCCCCATCATCACATGCAAAAACTTGGGACCACTGCCCCAGTTGATATTGGAAAAGTTGCCCTGAGACACAACACCGTTTCCCACAACGCAAGATACCAATCCTTGGGCATTGCTGGTTAAGGCATGAGATTCTTGGTAAACAACAGTGCCATTGGCAGTGCCATCATGAATCATCAATGTGAGATTCACAGGGCTGCTGGCCATCACACTTCCGTCAGCGTTGCGCATCACTGCTTGGTAAGGGATGCCCTGTGGGGACTGAGAATACGAAGAAAGAGCGAGAAACAGAAAGAGAATGGGAATGAGGAAATGGTTTTTCATGGGATTGATTTATAATTCAAATATAAGGAAAAACAGAGCGGGAAAGAGAGCAAGAGCGAGAATCAGAGCGAGAAAGGAGGATTAAACTCTGCTTCTGTTTCTCACACTGTTTCTGTTTCTGTTTCTGTTTCTCGCTCTGAAAAGACCACCTCCAATTATGACACCCATCCGGTGGACCAAAGTCCACCTCCAAAAAAAAACAAACTTCCCAAAAAGCATAGAGGGTAAGGGCGACGGCTTTCTCATTCCGTTTCCGTTTCCCGCTCTGCCGAGGCAGGAGGGGAGAATTCCGATACACTGATTCACCGATTTACCGGGCGAATGCAATTCGCCCCTACTGATTCACTCAGCGAGTTTACTCGCTGCTAATCCCGGACGCAGCGGACACTAAAACCGGTCTTTTTACTTCCATTGATCCGATTCATGGTGGCATAATTGGCTCCCATTACGCGGTACCATGCATTGTTACTGGTTGGCGCAGATGATGTCCACCAATACCCCAAACTGTTCAAAAATGCTCCACCCCCATTTGAAGCCCTATAACCTCCAGGCACTGCCGCAAATCCTGTATTATTATTGGCACCCAAATTCGGAGCGTCCCACAAGGTGGTGGTTTTAAGCCTGCCAGCTTGGTCTGTTCCCCTGATCCATGTGTCCGATAATACTTGATCATTGACGGGCATACCCAAGCTATTCTCCAAATACATCCACTCGCAATCAGAAGGAATATGCCAACCTGTTGGACATAAGCCGCGAGAATCGACCGTTGCCAACCAATTGTACAATTTACCATAAGTTGCATCATTGGCTGAGCTATTGGCATAGATATGATAAGCCCCAGCGGTGGTATTGCTCCAGTTGGTATTGGTCAATCCAGTTGCAATCAAATTTCCATTTCTGTATTGTTCTGTCGCGAGATTATCAGCAAACCAACATTGTCCGCCAATTTCGACCAGGTCATAGGTCCGTCCATAATAAGTTAATGAAGTTTGACCGCCACAGCCAGTAACACTGATGACTTCATTAGTGCAAGCAGAATTACCAGGAAGCAAAGTAGCTCCGATATTATCGGGAGTACCTGCGCACTGACAACTTGCATTGATTACATCATTGATGGTACTGGCGTTATTATCATTGCATGCAGCTCCTTGAATTAAACAAGAGCCATTGTCCATATTTGCAGCCGCATTGTAATTGCATGCTTGCGAATCTGTGCAACCCAGAATAGGAGGGTAATTGGCAGCACTAATGCCTGGAACGATCACAAACTGATTTCCTACCCACAAGGTATCGCTGATCTCACTTACGCGTGAAGGTACTTCGTCCGCATACAACACATACGGCACACTCATCATCTGCTGCGTCCCTAAATCCGTAGTACCCATCATCACATGTAAAAACTTGGCACCACTGCCCCAATTGATGTTGGCAAAGTTGCCTTGAGATACAGTCCCATTGCCCAACACACAAGAAACCAATCCTTGTGCATTGCTCGTCAATGCATGG
>CANHIV010000239.1 GCA_947460525.1 Flavobacteriales bacterium | reverse complement strand
TCGACCCATAGTGGAGAAAGTTGTGAAGAACACCCACTGCAATGTTCATGTCGTGCGGAATGGTAGAATCAGAGATGTTCTGGAGAATCTGGATTTTCCCATTGAGTTCACGCCTGTTTATCCCGACAGTGTTCAAGAGGTAAATCAATTGCTTCGTTTTGAGTGGAAGGAGAATGCCTTGTGGATCAATGGCCAGGCGCAAGTATTGAAGAAAGATACGCTGAATTGGGTAGGCCGAAACAAGAGCGATTCGTTTACCATTGTGGTGGATAGAAATCGTGTCGGCGAGTGCATCGGCGAGGATTATTTCATTAGTGCCGTTCCCCTTCAAAAAGAGGTGAAAGGGATTCTAGAAAATCTTGAATTGGCCACCACCAACAAAAATACCTCTGTTATCCAGTTGATTTTTGAGACAAAGAATTTGCAACGCGGTCAGAAAATTTTGAATGATATCATTGAGGCGTATGCCAATGCCGCTATCGACGACAAGCGCCAGATTGCAGATTTCACTTTGAATTTTATTGAGGATCGTTTGTCATTGGTTACTTCACAATTGGATTCGGTAGAGCGAGATATTGAAACCTTCAAGGAAACCAATAGCATTGTGGATTTGAGTCAGCAGGGCAAGTTGTTTTTGGAGTCTGTTCGTTCGCAGGATGAGGAATTGAATAAAATTGCCATTCAGTTGAGTGTGGTGAAGGATATCGAAAACTACGTCAATGGCAAATCGAATCATCCCGGTAATACACCTTCATTGGTGGGCATTACAGATCCGATGTTGAATTCCTTGTTGCCCAAATTGCATGATGTTGAATTTTCTTACAACAAACGTAAGAATGTAGTAGGAGAGCGCGATGAGCAATTGGTGGTGATGGAAGAGGAGATGAGAAAATTGCGCGCAAGTATCAAAGAGTCGGTGAACCAAACCAAGCGCAATTTGGAGATTTCACAAAGTCAATTAAAATCGGATTTGCAGTCGAAGATGGTAACGTTGACTTCCTTGCCTGGCAAGGAAAGAATGTTGTTGGACATCAGTCGACAACAAGCCATCAAGAATTCGATCTACACCTTTTTATTGGAGAAAAGAGAGGAGAGCGCCATTTCATTTGCCTCCACTGTTTCTGATGTTCGCGTAGTAGAGCCAGCAGAAGGTGATATTGAACCTGTTCGTCCCAACAGAATGTTGGTGTTGTTTATTGCTATTTTCCTTTCGGTATTTGCGCCCAGTGTTTATATATACTACCGTGAGGTGTTGACTGGAAAAATTAAGTTCCGCACGGACATAGAATCACGCACCAAGCTAACGGTATTGGGCGAGGTGCTTCAAGGAGAAGTGGCTTCGGAATTTATTATTTCATCGGACAATAGAAGTCCTGTTGCTGAATCACTTCGTTCCGTGCGAAGCAAGATGAGTTATTATTTGACCGGCCATGGCTGTCAAGTAGTATTGTTGTCTTCATGTTTACCAGGAGAAGGGAAGTCGTTTATTACCACCAATCTCGGTTTGAGTTTGGCTTTGATGGGAAAGAAGACGGTAGTGATTGCAGCGGACATGCGTAAGCCCCGATTGCACAAGGCTTTTGGCGTTCAAGGAGCACAAGGCTTGTCACAAGTTTTAATTGGAAAAATGCCGGTCCAAGACAGTATTGTGGCAACGCAATTTGAGAATTTGTTCATCATCCCACCAGGAGCCATTCCTCCCAATCCCGCGGAATTGTTGTTGAATGGAAGGTTCAAAGACATGATCACGGAGTTGCGCAAGACCTTTGATTTTGTTTTGATTGATACGCCACCTTTGGGATTGATTTCTGATGCTGAGATCATGGCGGATGAGGCGGATTTGAGTTTGTTTGTTGTTCGTCATGACCACAGTTTGAAAGAAGCGGTAGGAAAGATTTTAGGTCCGATCAATTCCGATTCTAAGTTTTGGCCAGCGGCAATTGTGTTCAATGGACTGAAAGGTCGCGGCATGAGTCGATATGGAAGAGGTTACGGTTACGGCGGCGGCTACGGTGTGGGCTATGGCTATTCCTACGGAGACGATAAGGCTTGATCCCCATGATCCAAGCGCGTCTAAAAAAAATGTTTTCTAAAGACCAGGACGATTCGATCTTGGTGCATACTGTTTTGTCTTTTGTTTACCGCGGAAGTGGCATTTTGGCCAATTTAATGATGGTACCATTGGCATTGAACATGCTGGATTCCGCGCATTATGGTGTTTGGTTGGCCATTGGTGCGGTGATTACGTGGTTCAATTTTCTTGATGTGGGTTTGGGCAATGGTTTGCGCAATTTGTCCGCAGAAGCCTTGGCCATGTATGATGTGGCTAAGGTGCAAAAATTGTTTGCTACCTCTTTTTGGTCGATCGGCACATTGGTTTTGCTGCTCATTGCAGTGGTGTTATTTGTTTTCCCAGTGATTCCATGGAATCAAGTTTTTAATGTTCGCAGTATCTCACAAATGGAATTGGTGGAGGTAATGCAATGGGTGGCCATTGGATTTCTAATGGGCATATTGTTGCGACTGACCATCTCATTGTACCTGGCGCACCAAGTACATTCCATTCAAGCTTTGGTGAATTGTTTGGTGCAAGTGGGCAGTTATTTGGGTGTACTGTATTTGGTGCATGTTAGTGAAAAGTCTCTGGTGGCCTACGCCAAGATGTTGAGTGGGGTCCCTCTGTTTTTTTTGTTATTGATTTCGGTGGTTGCTTTTGCCAAGCGGTTCAAAGTTTATTTTCCTTGGCCACGGCATTTTCAATTGACGTACATGCGTCCCGTTTTGGGACTAGGGGTCAGCTTTATAGTATTGCAATTGATGTGGATGTTGATCACAACGACGGATAGTTACCTGATTGCCTATTGGCTGAGTCCGGAGGAGGTGGTGCCATTTTCCGTGTCATTCAAGTATTTTGGAATCGTTAATATTGGGTTTGTGTTGATCATGACACCTTATTGGTCGTCATTCACCCAAGCCTACGCCAAGGGAGAGTTGGATTGGATCAAGCAAGCGCAAAAGCGAATTCAGAAAATGGTCATGGGCTTTTTTCTTTTGGGCATCCTACTTTTCTTGGTCGCCCCTTGGGTCATTTCGTTTTGGATGTCCGCTCAATTAGAAACATCTTGGCATTTGAATTTTGCGATGTTTGTGTTTTCTATCTTGTACATGTATTTGGGTTCCAAGAATTATTTTTTAAATGGCATTGGGAAATTAAAGGTGCAAATGCGCGTTTTGATGGTAACTGCATTTTTGCACATTTTACTGGCCTATTGGTGGGGTGTGAAATTGCATGGAGGTGTAGAAGGGATTTTATGGGGAACCAATGTTGCCATTTTGATAAATGTTATTGTGAGCACCGTGCAAGTAAATAGAATCAATAACGGCACCGCAAAAGGAATTTGGAATCAGT
>CANHIV010000238.1 GCA_947460525.1 Flavobacteriales bacterium | reverse complement strand
TAGAGGTAAAGAAAATAGGAAGATCCGTAAATGGCGACAAACGCTTCTTGATCTCCTCAGTCATCACTTGAACGCTCTTGTGGTCTTTCTCCACCAAATCCCATTTGTTGACCAAAATAACAACGCCTTTGTTGGCTTCATCAATCTCATGAAATATAGCCAAATCTTGCACGGTAATTCCTTCTTGGGCATCAATCAACAACATGCATACATCGGCACTGCGAATGGCCTTAAGCGTACGAATTGAAGAGTAATACTCAATATCGCCATCGATTTGTTTTCTCTTTCTCAATCCAGCAGTATCCACCAAAATCATCTCTTTACCAAAAGCATTGAAATAGGTATCTACTGAATCTCGCGTGGTTCCTGCAACATCAGATACGATAGAGCGATTTTGCCCCATCAAAGTATTGATGAATGTCGATTTCCCCACATTGGGTCGTCCAACGATGGCAATGCGAGGCAAGGTGGTTTCTTCCTTCTCCTCAATTTTGGGCATTACATCGTACAAATCATCCAATAACTCTCCTGTACCATAACCATTGTTGGCGCTTAGAGAATACAACTTGTCTGTCATTCCTAATGCCCAAAACTCATGCGTCAACACTTCTTTGTCGCTGGTATCAACCTTGTTACAAACCACAAATACCGGTTTGTCGATGCGGCGCAACATATCGCCCACTGCCTCATCCCACTCGGACAAACCGTCTCTCACATCCACCATAAAGAACACGGCATCCGCTTCTTCCACGGCCATGCGCACCTGGTTATTGATGTCTTTCTCAAACTCATCTGTTGAATCTGACACCATTCCTCCGGTGTCAATAATAATAAACTCCTTGCCTCTCCATGAAGCTGTTCCGTACTTGCGATCACGCGTCACCCCTGATGTAGGGTCAACGATAGCCTCTTGGGTTTCAGTCAATCGATTGAATAAAGTTGACTTTCCCACATTGGGTCGTCCTATAATGGCTACTGTATAACTCATGACGCAAAGATAGGGCTTACAAAACGTATATTTGCGGGAAGAATTAAAAGGACTACCATGGACAAGAAAATAATTTTCTCAATGGTCGGCGTCAACAAGCATACGCCGCAAGGAAAACACATCATCAAAGACATCTATTTAAGCTTCTACTACGGTGCCAAAATTGGCATTATTGGTTTGAATGGCGCAGGAAAGTCAACCGTCATGAAAATCATCGCGGGATTGGACAAAAGTTATCAGGGCGATGTCGTTTGGTCACCCGGCTATTCGGTTGGTTACCTGCCACAGGAACCTCAATTGGACGATACCAAAACAGTCAGAGAAATTGTTGAAGAAGGCGTAAAGCCCATCACAGATGCACTGAAAGAATACGAAGAAATCAATGCGCAATTCATGGATGAGGCGGTATTGAATGATCCTGATAAAATGGAGTCATTGATGAACCGTCAAGCCGCTGTTCAAGACAAAATTGAAACTTTAGGCGGATGGGACTTGGATACCAAATTGGCCATTGCCATGGACGCTTTGCGCTGTCCACCAGAAGATTCAAAAATTGAAAAACTCTCTGGAGGAGAAAGAAGACGCGTGGCGTTGTGTAGGCTTTTGCTACAACAACCTGATGTCTTGTTACTGGATGAGCCCACCAACCACTTGGATGCCGAATCTGTGCTTTGGTTGGAGCAACATTTGCAACAATATCCCGGAACGGTATTGGCCGTAACCCACGACCGTTACTTCTTGGACAACGTTGCAGGATGGATTTTGGAGTTGGATCGCGGCGAAGGTATTCCTTGGGAAGGCAACTACACCGGATGGTTGGAACAAAAGACCAAGCGTCTGGCCCAAGAAGAGAAACAAGAAAGCAAACGCAGAAAAATATTAGAGCGAGAGTTGGAATGGGTGCGCATGAATCCCAAAGGCCGACATGCGAAGAACAAAGCCCGTATGCAGAATTATGACAAGATGATGTCTGCAGGAGAATCAGAGAAAGAAGCCAAACTTGAAATCCCCATTCCCAATGGTCCGCGTTTGGGGAATGAGGTGATAGAATTCACAGGCGTTTCAAAGGCATTTGAAGATAAAATCTTGATTGAGAATCTAAATTTCAAATTGCCCCCAGCTGGAATCGTGGGTATCATTGGACCCAACGGTGCGGGTAAAACCACTTTGTTCAGAATGATCATGAACGAGGAAACCTCCGATGCGGGTTCCATTAAAATTGGAGACACCGTGCAGATTGGATATGTGGATCAGCGCCACAAGGAAATTGATCCTGAAAAATCCGTTTACGAAGTTATCTCAGGAGGCAACGAGGTGATTCAGATTGGTGGCAGCACCATCAACTCACGCGCGTATTGCAGCAAGTTCAATTTTGCGGGATCCGACCAACAAAAAAAATGCAGTGTACTTTCCGGTGGTGAGCGAAACCGATTGCACTTGGCGATGACTTTAAAGACGGAAGCCAACGTGTTGTTGCTCGATGAGCCTACGAATGATATTGATGTCAATACACTTCGTGCATTGGAAGAAGGCATTGAAAGCTTTGCGGGATGCGCCGTGGTCATTTCCCATGACCGCTGGTTCTTGGATAGAATTTGTACGCACATCTTGGCATTTGAAGGAGATTCAGAGGTGTACTTCTTTGAAGGATCCTTCTCTGAGTACGAAGAAAACAAAAAGATGAGAAAGGGAGATGTAGGCCCTACGCGCATCAAATACAAAAAATTGGTTCGATAATATGTTGTACAAAAGCATCATCAAGCCCCTCTTTTTTTCTTGGAATCCGGAAGACGCACATTACAAAGCCATGGACTTGTGGTCCTTTGCTGCAAAAATCCCAGGTGTAAGTGCGGTATTGAAAAGGAAGGCTGCGAAATACAATCAACCCATAACCGTTGCAGGAATCACCTTCCCCAATCGCGTTGGATTGGCCGCTGGTTTTGATAAAAATGGTAAGTGGATTGATGAATTGGGTCTGTTGGGATTTGGACATATTGAAGTAGGCACCATCACACCCAAGGCACAGCCGGGCAATGACAAGCCGCGCTTGTTTCGCTTGCCACAAGATGAAGCCCTGATCAACCGCATGGGATTCAACAATGACGGCGTTGAGGAACTTGCCAAAAGATTAAAACAAAGAAAATCCAAAGTTGTCGTTGGTGGCAATATTGGAAAAAACAAATGGACAGAAAACGAAGACGCATTCAAAGATTATTTGATTTGCTTTGAAGCCTTGCACGACTGCGTGGATTACTTTGTAGTGAATGTAAGTTCACCCAACACCCCCAATCTGCGGGCGTTACAGGAGAAAGGTCCATTGCTTCAAATTCTAAGTTCTCTTCAAAATCATGCCTTGCAGCAAAACCATCCCAAGCCCATCTTTTTAAAAATTGCACCTGACTTGACCAATGAATCATTGATCGAT
>CANHIV010000237.1 GCA_947460525.1 Flavobacteriales bacterium | reverse complement strand
TAAACAAACAACCAACTCACCAAGAGTAGTTTCCATTTTTTAGGAGGATTTTGATTCATGAGGCAAGTATACAGGAAATTGATTTAATAATACCAAATTCCGGGCAAACAGACATTTGCCATGACTCACATAATCCGACCATCCACCATCTCAATGATTCGATCACTGGCCTTGGCAAAATCATTGTCGTGCGTCACCGCAATAATCGTCTGCTTTTTCTCGTGTGCCAACTCTTGCAAGATATCAAATACAATCTGGGTGTTTTTTGAATCCAAATTCCCTGTGGGCTCATCCCCCATAATAATCAACGGATCATTGATCAATGCCCGAGCTATCGCCACGCGCTGCTGCTGCCCGCCCGATAGTTTAGAAGCTGGCTTCAATGCTTGATCCTCCATCCCCAACATGCGCAATTTCTCCATGGCGCGGAATTCAATTTCTTCTTCGGTCAATTTTCCAAGACGCAATGCGGGAATCATGATGTTTTTCAAACAAGTAAAATCGGTCAACAAATAATGAAACTGAAAAACAAATCCAATTTTCTCATTTCTAATAGCCGCCAGTTGATTCTGATCATAACCCGTTACATCCTCTCCATCAATCACCAACCTGCCTGAATACTCCGTATCCATGGTTGACAAAATGTACAATAACGTGGACTTACCACAACCTGACTTGCCCACCAAAGTCACAAACTCTCCCCGCTCGATATCAAAAGAAATTCCATTCAAGACCTTGAACTCAATGGGATCAAAAAATTTCTTCTCTATGTTTTCTACTTGTAAAATCATTTTCTGAAAATGCTTACAGGATCAACTTTAGCGGCCTTTTTCGCTGGAACATATCCTGCCAAAAAAGTGATAAACAATCCAATGAATATACCTCTTACAAAAACCCAAAGCTCAAATCGAATGGGGAAATACCCTATATCACCGCCAATGTATACGTGCTGCAAGGCTTGAACCAGGATCAAGGCCAACAATACACCCAGCATCACTCCAAGGGCGCCAATGGTAAGCGCTTGATAAACAAATATTCGTATTACATCGCCTCCATTAAATCCCATCGCCTTTAAGATGGCAATGTCATTGATTTTCTGACTCACCGTCATGTTCAGAATGTTATATATACCAAAACTGGAAACAATCAACAAAGTAAAACTAATGAACATGATCACGATTTTCCTGATGCGAGAAGCCGCCATATAAGTCTCATTGGCCGCTATCCAGTCTTCGGCTTTGTACCCTGTTAACGCTGTCAATTCTTTTGCCACTTGCGGTGCTCGATCTGGATTGTCAATGTTCACGTTGATGTCTGTAACATAGGCGTTATTCTCCTTTAAAAACTGCTGCCCTGTCGCCAAATTCACATAAGATTTGGTCTTGTCTTCTTTGGAGTTGTTGGTTTTAAAAATACCAACAACAGTCAATGTTAGATTAATGCCTTTGGAAGACGTCATGTTGATTTTATCTCCAGTCAACAAGTTCATCTTCTCAGCAATGCCACTGCCGATGATGATACCATCTTGGTGGGTAGATAAATCGGCTATGCTTCCTTGTACCGTGAAGGTAGAAATACGGAACATCTTGTCCGCTTCAACCGGATCAAAACCAATGGTAGTGCCTGTAATCTGCGACTTTCCATTGTTGTAAAAAACAGGACAACTCACTTGTGGAAACACCACAGTAACTTCCTTTTGCTTGCGGATCAACTTCACCCAATCCATGGGATTATCAATGGTGTTGATAGAGGGCACAACCTTGGGATTAACAATCAGTGTTTTTGAATGGGATTCTTCCTTCAATGGTTGGCTAATCTTATCATCCTTATACACCCTGATGTGGGGAGTGGATTTGAAAAAAGACTCGCCAGAAGTTCTGTCAAATCCGGCGGCCATGGAGTTCATGAACATAAAGATGGATATCCCTATAACCACCCCTAAAATCGCTACCATTGTCATTTTCTTGGAGGCGATAAAATAGGTCCAAGCGATGTTCCGATTGATGTTCATGACGTCTATTTTTTCAAAGGAATCAGAATGTCTTGATCCGTCAATCCATTTTTAATTTCCACCCATTCCGTACTTCTAATGCCTACTTCTACACTTCTAGGCGCCTCTTCTCCCTTGACTTGTACGGTGTTGGAATAACTCAAATATGCGCGGAGAATCAACAATACTTGCTTTCTACTGGCCACATCAATATTGGCCTCCAATCGCGTTCCAATGACATCAAATGACAATGGTTTTTCAAATACTACATCGCACAAAAACGATTGACTTACTTCGTCATACAAGGGATACAACGTGGTCACCGTTCCTTCTAAAACCTGCCCTTTTTCCACGTTCAATTGAATGTGCGCGCGTTGACCTTCTTTGATTTTCTTGATGCTATTCTCATCTACATTGAGTTGAGCTACTATCTGCTGCGTTCCCGCCATTACCGCAATGACATCGCCTTTACGGACATAGTCGCCTGTCTTTTTCATCAGTTTCATCACTCTACTTTTGGAAAGTGCTTTTACCATATTGTACCCTGATGCATTGCGCTGCGCTGTCGCTGCCGCATCTTGTCCCGCTTTGGTCCATTCCGCTTGTTGCTGTATCTGTGCCATTTTTTTCTTGGCCGCTATCCAATTGGTCTTGGCGGATTCATAGGCCAATTGGGCATTCTCCAACTCCAATTTGGATACGCTTTGACTTTGATACAATGCTTGATAGCGATCCGCCTGCTTCTTTTCCTGATTCATTTTTTGCTCCGCGATTTCCGATGCCGCCTTGGCTTCTTGCAACGCTGGTGACGCATCCGTGATGTTTTGCTTCGCGATGTTCAACTGCCTTTCAGCCGCCTGGGCTTGGGCATCTGCCGTGCTGTTGTCAATGCGGGCCACCATTGTGCCCTGTTCCAAAACATCCCCTTCTTTAACAGGAACCTCTGACAAATAACCTTCCGATTGTGCCGTCAAATTGTAACGGTCATTGGCCACCAACATGCCGGAAGCAAATACAGTTTCCGTGATGTCATTCTTCACCGGTTGTACCTCCTGTTGACTTCCTTTACAACTCCATAAGAAAATCACCAACCAAAATCCCAAGAAAAAATTACTTCGCATTGCTTATTTGTATTTTGTTTTTAACCCATTCACTGTTCCACTTGGCCCCTATTGTTGTGAGCGTTGATTGCAATGCCTTCTGCTGTGCCAACATCAACTTGTCCATTCCCACAACATCTTGCTTGAACATGTTGTAGACATGCTGATAAGAATCTTGATCAAAGGACGCTATGCGCTCTTGCTGCTGATAATCCTGCAAAACTTTGTCATACTCCCTGTTCAATTGCTGATTGCGAACTTGTGCATTTCGCTGCTCTTCTTCCCAAGCAATTTTGGCCATCTCATGATTGATTTTTCTCGTCCCCACTTGGGT
>CANHIV010000236.1 GCA_947460525.1 Flavobacteriales bacterium | reverse complement strand
TGATGGCAGCAGTATTCCCTGTATTTCACATGGGACGTGTATGGCAGGCCTATTGGACGTTGCCATTGCCGAACCAATTTGGTTCGTTGTGGCCCAACTTCAACTCTGCGTTGATGTGGGACGTATTTGCAATCTCTACATACTTCTCAGTGTCTTTGGTTTTCTGGTACATCGGATTGATTCCGGATTTTGCAACCATTCGAGATAGAATGGTGAAGCCAGGCATGAAGCGTTTCTACAGCATTTTGAGTTTCGGTTGGTCAGGTCGTGCCAAGAACTGGACGCGTTTCGAGGAGGTTTCATTGGTATTGGCAGGTATCGCAACGCCTTTGGTATTCTCGGTTCACTCGATTGTATCCATGGACTTTGCTACCTCAGTAGTACCAGGATGGCACACTACGATTTTCCCTCCATACTTTGTATCTGGAGCGATTTTCTCAGGATTTGCCATGGTATTGACTTTGTTGTTGATCATGCGCAAAACCATGCGTTTAGAGGCCTACATTCATGTAAGACACGTTGAGTACATGAACATTGTAATCATCGTTACAGGATCTATCGTTGGGGTGGCCTACTTGACTGAGTTGTTTATCTCTTGGTACAGTGGTGTTGAGTATGAAGCATACGCTTTCATCAACCGTTTCTCAGGTCCTTACAGTTGGTCATATTGGATGATGATGACATGTAACGTAATTAGCCCACAGTTGTTCTGGTTCAAAAAGATCCGTACCAACTTGGCAGCGACGTTTGTATTGTCAATCGTTGTAAACATCGGTATGTGGTTTGAGCGTTTCGTTATCATCGTTACATCTATTCACCGCGACTATGTTCCTGGAGCTTGGGGAGAATTTCACCCATCAGGAATTGACGTGGGAATGTTTGTAGGAACCATCGGAATCTTCTTCACTTTGTTCTTGTTGTTTGCTCGTTATTTCCCAGTATTGGCATTGAATGAGTTGAAGACCATCTTGAAGGTGAGTGGTGAGAGTTATAAAAAAGAAGCAGAAAAACACTAATTGGCATAAAGAACAAACATGGCAAACAAAGTATTTCACGTGATGTACGATGACGACCAAAAGTTAATGGACGCGGCTCGTGCATTGGTAGCAAAGGGAATTCGAGTAAAAGATGTTTTCTCTCCTTTTCCTGTGCATGGCTTGGATCCTGTAATTGGTGTTAAACGTACGCGTTTGGCGATTGCATCTTTCATGTATGCAACAACAGGTACAATATTGGCAATCTTCGGAACATGGTATTTCATGATCCATGACTGGCCAATGAATATTGGTGGTAAACCAAGTTTTTCTTGGATTGAGAATGCACCTGCATTTGTTCCCGTAATATTTGAGTTCTCTGTATTCTGTGGTGCACACGGAATGGCGTTGACTTACTTCTTGCGCAACGGAACATTGCCAGGTATGCCGGCTAGTAACCCAGATCCACGCACAACAGACGATAAGTTTGTGATGGAAATTGTTACTGATCAAAATGGAAGTATGTCTGCAGCTGAGATCGAGGAATTGATCAAAGGAACAGACGTGTATGAACTTAGCATTAAGGAGTATTGATTATGAATCGCCCATTGATAAAAATTACAGGTGTATTGTCCTTGGTATTGGCCCTTGCATCTTGTCGTGTTGATCCAAATTCTGCAGGGTACGAGTATATGCCAGACATGTACCGCTCTCCAGCATTGGAAGCATATGTAGATTACGGTTCTAATAAGCACATGGATTGGACTTTGGCTCAAAAGTCTCAAGCTGGTGTAACCATGAAGTTGTCTCGCAAGCCAGCTCCAGGAACGGTTCCATTTATGGAAGCGGATATGAAGCGTGCCGAGAAATTGACATCTGCCGGTGCATCATTCATGATGTTCCCTTACACTTTGAAGAATACGCCAGAGGATTATGAGCGTTCTGCTGCAGAAGTAAAATCGCCTTTGTTGAGCAATAAAGCCAATATCGAAAGAGGTGCAACTTTGTACCAGTCGATGTGTGCGCATTGCCACGGTAAAGAGGGTAAAGGTGATGGAGCCATTTCAGCTAGTGGAAAAATTGTAGCTCCAGATTATCCTGGAAAGTTGAAAGATTTGAGTGAAGGTAAAATGTACCATTCCATTACTTATGGTAAAGGTTTGATGGGTTCACATGCTTCTCAATTGACAAAATTAGAGCGTTGGCAGGTTATCGAGTATGTGAAATGTTTACAGAAAGGTGTTGCTGCCCCAACGTTTGACAACAATGGAATGGTTGTTTTAGCAGCTGCAGCTCCTGCAGAAGCAACAACAGAAGAAACAACTGCAAAACCATAATCTAGGATAATTATGACACACGATAAATTACAATTTGAAGTCCCCAGTGGAGTAAAAAAGTGGTCCTCAATTTTCATGGGGATTGGATTGATTGCCTTGATTGGTGGGTATTTGGTTGATCACACTGAGCATCACCAATACTGGTGGGCCAACATTTTGATTAACTCATTTTTCTACTTTGCTGTAGCATTGGGTGCAATGTTTTTCTATGCACTTCAGTATGCAACAGAAGCCGCATGGTCTGCGACATTGAAAAGAATTTTTGAAGCGATGTTCCAGTACATTCCTGTTGGAGTGGGAATTCTACTTTTGGTAATTGCTGCAGGTCAATTGCATTTGCATCATTTGTACCACTGGATGGATCCAAATGTGCATGATGTCAATCACGCGGATTATGATGAAATCATTGCTGGTAAGAAACCTTATTTGTCAGCTTGGTTCTTTTGGTTGAGAATGCTGGCTTATGCAGGAACCTTCATCTATTTTGCTCGCAAATTCCGTGAGTGGTCGATCCAAGAAGATACAGTAGGTGGAACTGAATTGCATTTCATGCAATACCGCAAAGGAGCTGTATTCTTGGTTTTCTTCGCAGTATTTTCCTCTACCATGTCTTGGGACGTGTTGATGAGTATTGATACACACTGGTATTCTACCATGTACGGTTGGTACATCTTCTCTGGTATGTGGGTTTCTACCATGACTTTTGCCACTTTGGCTTTGGTTTGGTTGAAGAAGTTGGGATATTTCGGAAATGTGAATGAATCTCATATCCATGACATGGGTAAATGGATGTTCGCCGTTTCGATGTTGTGGAGCTACTTGTGGTTCTGCCAATACATGCTGATTTGGTATTCTGACATTCCTGAAGAGGTTACTTATTTCCAAGAGCGCTATGAGCACTACATGGGAATGATGTGGACGATCTTCTTTGTGAACTTCGCGGTGCCTTTCTATGCTTTGATTGCGCGTGATGCAAAGAGAAATACCAAGTATTTGGTAAGAGCGGGTGTGATTATTTTCATTTCTCACTTCTTCGATTTCTATTTGGCGGTGATTCCTGGAACTACACACGCACACGAAACATTCACAGTTTGGTTTGAATTGGGTTTGTTTAT
>CANHIV010000235.1 GCA_947460525.1 Flavobacteriales bacterium | reverse complement strand
TTAAACGGAATAGGTTTAAGATAGTTAAGGGGAGTGCTTATTTTACGTTTGTTCTTGTTTATTTAATTATAGTATTGGTTACAATTTTACCACCAAAGAATTTTAAACTTTTACACTATTCTATTTTTTTGTTTCCTGTAGCTAGTTATTCTCTTGGTTTTATTTTCCAATGGTGTAAGAGTAATCAGATGCTTATAATTGTGATATTTTGTGGATCATTTATCGGGGAATTTTATTTTAATAATCATCGATCAATATATAATGTAAAGGGATATAGGGTATTAAATGAACAATTATCAAAATTTGATTATTATCGTTGTTTGAAAGGAAAAATAAATCCGAATGATAAATTGATGATATGGGGATTTGGACATAACATTTTTACTGAATTGGGAGTTGAAAGAGCAAATGGCTTCCTTTATCCGCAGTTTGCTTTTGGAGAAAGTGATGGGGCTAGATTGGTTAGGAATAGATATATTGACGAGTTGGAGCGAGAAGAGCCAGAAATAGTTTTGGAAATTGTTGGCCCAAAAGCGTTGCTATTAGTGGATTCTAATTTTTTTTCCATTAAGGCGGCACATTACGAATTATATAAAAAAATATCAAGTGTTTATACCAGAGAGGATTGCGAAGATGGAATTGTAATATGGAAGAAAAATAAATGAATAAATTTTACTATTTTTTTTTACTGTTTTTTTTAACGGATAGTTATTTGTTAGGGCAATGTGAATCATGGAAAATGAAGTTTCATTTGAATGATTCGGTAGATGCAGTTTTTGATGTGTTGGTAGAACATGGGGAAAGTACCATGGGCATGACCATTGAAAATGGCGGTGAATCGATTTATTTAAACAGCATAGAAGGCCAGGAATATCCTGGCTTTCTTTTTCCCTATTTTGAAACCAAGATTGAGTGGAATCCAGCCGACAAAGGCGATATGGCTTGGAAAGGTTGGTTCATTAAGAAGGGAGGAAAGCCTGTCAATTTTGATGCACAAAGACAGCCATTCACGAGCGCAGAGGAAGAAACAATGCCTAATGAGCTTAAGCAAGACTTGGTGATTGAAAAGCGACAGAAGGTGGTTTTTGAGCTGGGCACTCCCGACGCCTACAACGCCATTGGTTTATTTGATTTGTATTCCAATGGAATGTGCACGGGAACTTTTTTAACGGAAACGGGAGATTATCGATTTTTAAAAGGAGAATGGAACAGTGACCACATTCAAATGCAATGTTTGGATGGAGCACATTTGTTTTGTTTTTCGGCGGAAATCGCCCATGAATATGGGAGCTTTATCAACGGTAGATTTTATAGTGGGAATACCTATTCCGAAAAATGGGAAGGAGAAGATGATCAAACGTTTGAATTGCGCCAAGCGGAGGATTTGGTGAAGTTAAGGCCAGGCAGGGAAGGAGAAATTTTCACGTTTTCTGCTATGGATATGCAGGGACAGATGAAAACATTTGGGGCAGATGATTGGAAGGGACATTTGAGTATCATCCAATTGATGGGCACTTGGTGTCCCAATTGCACGGATGAGGGAAAAGTGATGGCCGCGATGCATAAGAAGTATGCATCGAAAGGATTGCAAATTATCCCTGTGGCGTTTGAGCGATCCGATGACATTTTAGAAAACAAGCGCGTCATACAAAAGCAAATGGCGCAATTGAATTGCGGTTATAAGGCCTATGTAGGGAGAGCAGAAGGAAAGGGCAAGGATCGCGCACAAAATGTATTTCCACAGTTAGAAAAAGTAATGTCCTTTCCCACCATGATTGTGGTGAATAGTGAAGGAAAAGTGGTTCACATTCATACTGGTTTTAATGGCCCAGCAACAGGTAAGTACCACACCAAGGAGGTGTTGCAATTGGAGAAAATGATTCAAGAAGGGTTAAAGAATATTCACTGACCGTAAGGAATCAAGATCGGTTGTTCTGTATTCCATTTAATTGTTATGCTGTGATCACACCCCCCGTGGATGTTGGCGGTTATAAATAGGCGTTTTCCAGTTTTCTCTCCCTCAAATAAAATTACACGGGGCTCGTATGCCATTTCGTAGGTAACGAAGTCTAATTTGTTTTGTCTGACTTTTGTTTCCTCATACAACGGAAAGAAGTCCTTTCTTTTTGTAGATCGCTGCAGGTGAACAATGGACCTCCATTTTTTTCCTTCTTCTTCAGACAATTCACATCCACCAGAGCAGTAGCGGTTCTTGAATTCCTGTGCATAGGCGTCATCTAAAGGATAGACGGTTACTGTGATTTCTTCTTTTTCAGGATTGACGATTTCGAAAGTAAAAATTCCCCCACCGCAGCGTTGGCTGAGTGCCAAGGATGCTGTAAGCATAAAAAAAGTGAGAAGAAAAAATCGCATGTGTAAATGTAAATATTGAATACTGATAAAAATTAAATATTTGATGATCATCCTTGTTTAACTATGCAAAACAAAATGCGATACCATAACAGAAAATGATATGAAGAAAATAGGCTTGATTGTATGGGCGAGTATGTGGATTTTGTTTGCATCTGGACAAACGCAAACTTTTCACTCATGGAATGAAGTTTTCCAGTGGGTGAGCGCAAATTCTGCTGCTGTGGCTATTGGCGAAAAGCAAATGGACATGGCCAGCTTGACGGAGCAAGCCGCCTGGGCCAATATCTTAAATCCTAGAATTCCCACAACAGGAAGTTGGATCAACAACAATAATCTTCCGGTGAGCTTTATTCCTGCCCAAATTTTTGGTGGTCCAGAGGGAAGTTTTAGAGAGGTAAAATTTGGTCAGCAGTACATTACGACATTCAATGCAGTGCCACAAGTGGACGTTATTAATGTTGCGCGTTGGCAAGATGTGCGGAGCGCTAAAGTCAATACAGCTTTGGTGGACAACGAAACAGCATTGTCCAAGAAAAGAATGCAAGAGCAGGTGAATGTTTTGTTTTGTAATATTTTGATGTTGCAAGAGCAAAAGCAGGTATTGCAGCGATTTGTTTCTATTGCAGATAGTTTGGAGCAGTTGGTGAAGAATAAATATGACCAGGGGATTGTTCGCTTACAGGATTGGAATGATGCCCGTGTGAATGTGTTGCAGCAACAGGGAAGTTTGCGCAATTTGGAAATGACATTGGCCAATCAGTTGGAAACACTGGGGGTTATTTGTGGTAAATCTGTACAATTGGAGATACAGCCGTTGGACATGGAATTGGAAAAAAAGCCGATTGCACAAGGGAAATTGGAATTGGAGAATGCCGCATTGAAAATGGAATATGCTCGAATGATGCATCGTTCAGCGCAATTGGAGCAATTGCCAGTATTGTCATTTCAGGGATCTTTGGGTTATCAGAACAACAGCAATGCGCAATGGATGGATCCCTCAAGCAGATGGATTTACAGCAGTTTTGTGGGCGCTAAGTTGACTTGGGATTTGCCCA
>CANHIV010000234.1 GCA_947460525.1 Flavobacteriales bacterium | reverse complement strand
GTAAATCACCTGCGTTTCACTTGGAAAACCCAACGTAAGTATGTTGTTGAGAAATTTCGGTTGGGCCAGGCTCATGGCCGCCCACAACTGGCCTTGCGGGATTTTATCGGACTTTAAAAAACTCTGCCACGCTTCCAACACCTCACCCTCATTGTACGCCCTATCGGCTGTTTCTTGAATTTCCGCTTCAGCTAGCGCTTCTTGCGTGGCTTGCTCAGTTTCTTTCTTTAACTGTGATATGGAAATGATCTCCTTGGATTGGGCAATCTTTTCTCGCTGTCCCAAAGGCGCAGGCACTCTTGTAGATGGAGGTGGGACAACAGCCCTAGGGGTGGTTGTAGAAATTGGAGTGCCATCTCCAATTACGATTTCATTGGAAGCCAGCTTTCCAGCGGAAGGTGCAACACTCGTAATGGCTGCAACAGGTGCTCCTCTGAAAGGAATTATCCTATTTTTTTTTTTTCGCCTTCCCTCCGATTGGATTGAATGCTACAAATTTTCATGATCGTAAGTTCTACCAGGAGTCGCTGGTGCTTACTGGCTCGATAGTGAATGTCACAGTCGTTAACCAGATCCATTGCAGAAATTAAAAAACGCAAATCCACTTTGGCGCCTTGCTCAGCGTATTTCTGGGCCACATTTTCTGACACCTCTAAAAGAGCAATAGTAGCAGGATCTTTTGAAACCAAAAGACGACGCAAGTGCGCACCCCAACCAGAAACGAAATGATGGGCATCAAACCCTTTGTTCAGAATTGTATTAAAAAGCACCAATGATTGTGGTACATCTTCAGAAAATGCAAGATCCGTTAATTGGAAATAATAGTCATAATCCAAAACGTTTAGATTCTCAATAACCGCTGAGTAAGTTAAACTCTTACCACAGAAGGCCACCACTTGGTCGAAGATTGAAAGTGCATCACGCATGGCACCATCAGCCTTTTCAGCAATGACGTGCAGCGCTTCTAACTCAGCATGAATACCCTCTTTGTTGGCAATATCAGAGAGATGCTCGGTCATGTCAGAAATTCGAATTCTACTGAAATCAAAAATTTGACAACGACTTAAAATCGTGGGGATAATTTTATGCTTTTCCGTAGTGGCCAAGATAAAAATCGCGTGCGCGGGTGGTTCTTCCAATGTCTTTAAAAAAGCATTGAAAGCCTGGGTGCTCAACATGTGAACCTCATCTATGATGTAGACCTTGTACTTGCCCACTTGCGGTGGGATTCGAACAGTGTCCACAATATTTCGGATATCCTCTACAGAGTTATTGGAAGCCGCATCCAACTCAAAAACATTGAAAGCATTATCGCCTTCTTC
The DNA here is from genome assembly GCA_947460525.1 of Flavobacteriales bacterium. Taxonomy (GTDB): domain Bacteria; phylum Bacteroidota; class Bacteroidia; order Flavobacteriales_D; family Sanyastnellaceae; genus CAMCTV01. The sequence continues at coordinate 2,130 of CANHIV010000234.1, read as the reverse complement.
ACTCTGCCCTACTTGATTTACGGCCTTGGCAAAGATTCTTGCACAAGTGGTTTTACCCACCCCACGAGGGCCGCAAAACAAATACGCTTGGGCAATTTGATCTGTCGCTATGGCATTTTGTAAAGTACGCGTAATGGACTTTTGTCCTACTACGGTTTCCCATGAGTCTGGGCGATACTTCCGCGCCGATACGATAAATCCTTCTGACATATTACAAAGATGCAAATGAAGGAGACAAGTTAAAAATTGGAATATTCACACTTTATGCACAACAGCTGTCACATCATGCACAATACCTATCTTGCCTTCATGAAAAATAAACATCAATTGGGATTGTGGGATAGCACGCTGTTGGGTGTCGGGTCGATGATTGGCTCAGGCATTTTTATCGTGAGCGCAAGCATGACTACCCAACTTTTCAGCGCTCCTTGGCTCATTGCCATATGGCTTTTCACAGGAATCATTACCATTTCCGCCGCGCTGAGTTATGGAGAACTTTCAGGCATGTTCCCAAAAGCAGGCGGACAATACATTTATTTGAAAGAAGCCTATCACCCGATAATGGGATTTTTGTACGGCTGGAGTTTTTTCACGGTGATTCAAACAGGGACCATTGCCGCTGTGGCTGTAGCCTTTAGCAAGTTCACCGGATACTTCCTGCCCGTATTTGAAATGAGTCCTGCCAACGGCATTCCGATTTGGGGAGATTACCATATTTATCCTGCCCAAATGCTGGCTGTATCTACCATTGTACTGTTGACCTACATCAATACCAAAGGCGTAAAATCCGGGAACTGGATCCAAGGCATATTTACAAGTACCAAATTGATTGCGTTGTTTGGACTTTTGGCTGCAGGGTTCATTTGGGGATTTGACAAAGACATTTGGAATGCCAACTGGGAAAGTGGTTGGCGTTTGCAGCAATGGAATCTCACCACGCATCAAGCGATGCCAATTGACATGTACACCTTGTTGGGCGCCCTGTCCATTGCATTGGTTGGATCTGTATTCAGCAGCGATGCTTGGAATAGTGTCACTTTTATCGCAGGCGAAATGAAAAACCCTGAGAAGAATATAGGACGTGCCCTTCTGCTTAGCACGCTCATCGTTACTGTGATTTACGTCTCCATGAATCTCATGTATGTTGGAACGCTCTCATTGCAATCCATAGCTGAAGCGCCCCAAGAAAGAGTTGGTGTAGCAGCAGCGCAGGCCATTTTCGGAGGAGTGGGAACTTATCTGATTGCGGCATTGATTATGGTTTCAACTTTTGGGTGCAACAATGGACTGATTTTTAGCGGAGCACGCGTTTACCAGACCATGGCGGAAGAAAAATTGTTCTTTCGATCAGCCGCCAAGGTGAATGCGCATCATGTCCCCCATTGGGCTTTGTGGGCGCAATGTATTTGGGCTTCGGTATTGTGCTTGAGCGGTCAATATGGCCAATTGCTCAACTATGTGGTCTTTACCGTTATGCTCTTCTACATTTTAACGATTGCAGGGGTGATGATATTGAGAAAAAAACGACCTGAAATTGTCCGCACCTACAAAACCCCATTGTATCCCATTCTACCGATTTTCTATATCCTTTTCGCAGTTTCTTTCTGCATTGGACTTTTAATTTACACACCACATGATACTTGGCCTGGACTCATTATCGTCTGTATTGGAATTCCAGTTTACTATTGGTTCCGGAAACAACAACAATAAAAAAGGGGGCCTTGGCCCCCTTTTTAATATTCTTTTAGCGAATTATTTCTTCAATTCTTTTTCCAACATCGCATTGATCTTTTCAGATTGCTCCATTGCCAAAATGCTATCTACCAAAATTCTACCGCTGTGCTCATCGATGATTACCTTTTTACGTGCGGCAACATCCATTTGCTTTTGTGGTGGAATGTGGATGAAAGATCCTGCTGAAGCCTCTCTATCAATGGGAACTACTGCCAATCCGTTGGTAGCCCCTTTGCGAATACGCTCATAAGCATCCAACAATCTCTGATCAATTAATTTCTTGGCTTCTGCGCTTTTTGCTTTCAATATATCCTCTTCTCTTTCTGTCTCAGCGATGATTTCAGAAAGTTGTTTTTTCTTGAACTCCAAATCATTGGAGCGCGCTTCCAATTTTTG
>CANHIV010000233.1 GCA_947460525.1 Flavobacteriales bacterium | reverse complement strand
CACTTTTTTCCAACTGCTGCGAACATAGTAGGTGCATTTAATCTCGGGATCCAGATAAATTTTGTACCCGGCTTGAATGAATCGATAGTTCAATTCATCATCTTGGTTACGCGCCAACTCCTCATTGAACAATCCAATATTTTCCAGGCATGCTCTTCTGTACATCCCAAATGCAACAGTATCTACAAAGCCTTTTTGTTGACCCGTTCTGAAGTGGGCATTGCCCACACCAAATGAGGAGCTCATTGCCCATCCAATCGTTTGTGCGGTATTGTCGTGATAATGGTTTTGAATCCATCCGCCAATACAATCAATATCTGCATGGGCGTTGATTCGTTCCACACATTTGCTCAGATAATCAATGGGAAGCGCACTATGGGCGCCCAGTATCATCACCCATTCACCTTGTCCAGATTGAATCCCTTTGTTGAGGGAAATGGGGGTGCTTTTTAAATCATGAAATACCAGCGATAGATTCGGAGATTTTTTTTGAAGATCGAGGAGGATTGATCTTGTCAAATCTGTGCTGCCCCCATCTGCAACAATCACTTGCCATTGACCCGCATAATCTTGTTGAATACATGAATGGACACATCGTTCAATGTATTGTTCTTCTTGCCAACATGGAATTACAATGTCTATGGAAGGTAGGGCTTGCGGCATAATCAAGCGCAATTTAAATCATTATTGGTTACTTTTGTTGGGATGTCAAATCGTTTCAACTTCAAGCCCATAATGGATTACATTTTTCCAATTGCATGGAAAGAATCGCAAGTGGATTGGATTTGGAGTTTGATTTTCTTTTGGGCTATTCCCGGAGTTACTTGGGTTGCTGTTTTTTTTCCTATTCTTTTGATTTTTGCATGGCGAGAGAAGCGATATCAATTGTTCAAGAGCAAATGGGACATTTTAAGCTGGACCATGTTGGGAATTTTTCTTTGGATGTTGGTAGGTGTTTTTCAATCGGATCCTGCTCATCTTCCTCTTAAATTGTTGGAGCAGAAATTGACATGGCTGGTGATGCCACTGTTGGTTTTTTTAGTTCCAGCTCAGCTCAGTAAAGATCAAGCCATTCGTTTATTTTCTTGTGGCGTCGCGTTGGCTGCGCTGATGATGTTGGGACAAGCCGCATTCCATCAAATGAGCCATGTTGAAGGACACATATGGACAGGCTCTAATTTTACGCATCCTTTCCACAGGAGCTATTGGGCGGCTTACGCTTTTTTTGGTGCATTGTATTTTTTGAATGAAGCATTGACCCAACGGAAAGTTATATTTTGGATAACGGGTGTTTGGTTGATGACTACAGTGTTTTTATCGGAGTCAAAGGCAGGCGCCATAATGGTTTTGGTATTGCTTCCTTTGTTTGTCATCATCAAGGGCATGAGCCATTTCAACGTATCCAAATCCAAAGTGGTGGTGATGGGTTTGCTGCTGATGTTGACGTTGGTTCTTTCTATCGCTTGGATTCCTCAACTGAATTATCGCTTTCAAAGTGCTGCAAAGGGAGTGACAGAAATGAAGTGGGAACACAATCCATCCGACGAAAGTACACAAGCCAGAATGTTGATGTGGCGAGCTGCTTGGGAATGTTGGAAGGAAGCTCCTATTCTAGGCCATGGATTGGCGGATGCCAATTTTGCGATGAAAGATTGGAACATTGCAAAAGACAACAAGGGAGTTGCAGAGAGCGCACTCAATGCACACAATCAATTTCTACAATTGATGGTACAAGGCGGCATCATCGCGCTGGGCCTCTTTTTGTTTTGGTTGGTAATATTGTTGCAAAAGTCAACACAAGAGTGGTTGCGCTGGTGGTGGGCAATCGTCGTTCTTTCATTGCTTTTTGAAGCCTTTTTCGAGACGCGATTGGGCTTGGTTCCGGTTATGATTTTTACAATGATTTGGAAATTGCAGGACGAAGTTTCTGTTCGTTATATCAAGTAAGGCACATAAACTTTTTTCATCGCATTTACTTCTTCATCCCAATGCAAATGTGGCTTGATCAGCTGCAAGGATGCTTTAAACTTTTGTAGATCCATCGCAAGCATTTGATTGATGGCGGTTTGGAATCCTACAACGCTGTATTCTTGTATCACATGCCCAATCTTATTGGTGGTCACCAATTCAGTGCAATCGGGTAGATCATTGGTAAGGATCGGCAATTGCGCTTGAATGTATTCAAACAATTTATTGGGAAAACAATAGTAATAACTGAGACTTGTATTTTGCACGGTATTTAATCCCACGTCTGCACTGCTCGTGTATTGATAGATTTGCTCATACGGAACGCTTGGATGAAAGAAAATCAAAGGATATTTTTCTGCGTATTGTTTTACTTTCTCCAATAAAATGCCATGCCCCATAATCACCACAACTGCGTCATCCGTTTGTCTTTGCGCAAAGGTTTCAAGTAAAATATCCAGGCCTCTACCGTGCGTTAAAATGCCTTGGTACAAGAATATTTTTTGTTCGGCACGAATAGAAAAGACTTCTCTAAAACGATTGTGTTTCTCATCGGGCATCAAATGAGGTGTATTGCGCACCAAATGCACATTGTGAAGGCCATACAGCCTTTCGTATTCCTTTTTGATACTTGGCCCTACAGTAATAACTTCTGCTGCCAATGGGATAAATAGTCTTTCAAATACCTTTACGAATAGACGAAGGATTTTGGGCATACCATTTCGCTCCCTTTCGTATTCATGACAATCATAAATCAACACCAATTTGGGTCTCGTTATTTTTGCCAAGGCACCAATTAGAAAAGCTTCAAAATCATTGCAGTGCCAAATGTCTTTTTTTCTGTATTGAAAAATGATTTTAAAAAACAACTCGATGTATTTGATCATCCCAAATATTTTGTTGTTATCGGGTAGTGACATTGAACGCAACTTCATGCGATGCACTGTTATTCCTTTGAACTGCTCATGTTCCAATACATCACCTTTCAATAGTCCCACTACACTTACTTCATTGCCCCATTCTTGCAGGGCATAGGCCATGCGGTATACACGGTTGTCATTTTTGAAATTGTTGATGGTGAGGGAGATTATTTTTTTCATGAAAGTTGAAGCATTTTGTTTTTGTACTTTCTGAGGTATACAAGGATGACCAATAGATTAATGATGAAATAAATGACCTTGGCCAAGACCAACATTTTTACACCGCCCAGCATGTCCATGTTGAGTACATGAGCGATATAGATCCCACCAAAAACAAATACAAAGTGAAGCGCATCCAGAAATAGTGACATCTTCTGCATTTGTATACGAAGTGTAATGAAGCTCAGTGAAGATGTCAGAAAATTAAAAGCGTACCAAAAACTCAAGTACTTCAAGTAAATCATACTGGGCGCCCAAGCCTCTCCAAAAACCCATCCCATGGTATTGTCTGGAAGGAACTGAACAATTCCAGCGGATATCAAACTCACAAAGAGTAGGCGAAACATGTTTTTGT
>CANHIV010000232.1 GCA_947460525.1 Flavobacteriales bacterium | reverse complement strand
ATAGTAAGCCAATCTTGAATTGATTCCGAAACGGGCACGCAGCGGTGCCGTAAGCAAACCTGAGCGCGTAGTTGCGCCAACCAAAGTAAATGGATTCAATGCAATCTGCACAGAACGGGCATTGGGACCTGTATCGATGACCAAATCAATTTTGAAATCCTCCATTGCTGAATACAAATACTCCTCAATTACTGGGCTTAGACGATGAATTTCGTCTATGAAAAGCACATCATTCTCTTCCAAATTGGTCAATAGTCCCGCTAAATCCGCAGGCTTGTCGAGAACGGGACCTGAAGTGGTTTTGATTCCAACCCCCATTTCGTTGGCAATGATGTTGGCCAATGTGGTTTTTCCTAACCCTGGAGGTCCGTGCAACAACACGTGATCCAAGCTCTCAGCGCGCAACTTGGCCGCAGATACAAAAATTTGAAGATTCTCCAACACCTGTCTCTGGCCGGTAAAATCGTCAAATACCTTGGGGCGCAAAGCTCTCTCAAAGTCACGTTCGCCGTTTTGCTCGGCTTCATTGCGAATATCAAATTCTGACATGAACCAAAATTACTCTATTTCATCTTGGAACAAATGCCCATACTTGGAATAAAGTTCACCAAACAATATTCGCATTCGGAACACATATAAGGGCGCGTAAAAATTCTGCGTGATATTGGGGTTGTTCTTCAACATAATCCGATAACCATAACCCGCGCCTATTCCAATCCAAGGAGAAATCTTGTACTCGATGGTAATGTTGGGCTCATACAGCAGCACAGACTCGCGATAAAGTTGAACCGGTTTTCCCTGGGTAGGTTTGGCCTCTAAAAAAGAATGACCATAACCCAATTGGATGGGGAGGACCCCTTCCCAATTGCCCTTGTTATAGAAAACAAATTCACCAAAAATCGAAATGTAGCGCATTTTCATGGGCAAAGGGTTACTATAACCCGCCACATCTTGGGTAATGTCCGATTGCAACCAATGGTATCCCATGCCTACTGTTAGTTGATTGCCGAAGGTCGCACCTGCCTTTAATGATTGTACTTTAACACTCTTCCCTGTGATAAAAGAATTCTGCGTATCCCATTTGAAAGCCGGTGTAGGTCTTTGCCGAATAAAAGCCGATAAGGTGGGCCCCAACTGTATGGTTTGGCTTTGACAAACACATGGCACTGTTAATGCCCACAAACAAAAAATCCGCAACAAGGTGCTGCGGATTTTTATATCATTCAATATTTGATTAATGAGCGTGCTCACCTTGTTTCAATGGTACGATTTGAGGTACAAAATCTTCCTCGTGCTCAGGATTAGAGTAATCATAAGCCCAACGGTGTACTTCAGGCAAAGCACCTGGCCAGTTGCCATGGACGTGTTGAACTGGAGTCGTCCATTCCAATGTGTTTGATTTCCAAGGATTCTGAGAAGCCTTTTGACCAAACCAAATGCTATGGAAGAAGTTGAACAAGAACAACAACTGTCCTGCACCTCCAATGATCGCAAAAGTTGAAATCATAGGGTTCAAATCCATTACATGATCCAAATAATCAAACTCTGAATAGTCATAGTAACGACGAGGTGCTCCAGCTATACCCACAAAGTGCATAGGGAAGAACACACCAAAACCACAAACCATTGTCAACCAGAAGTGGGCATAACCCAATTTAGAGTTCATCATTCTTCCGTACATTTTTGGGAACCAGTGATAAACACCAGCCAACATACCAAAGATGGCAGACATACCCATTACGATATGGAAGTGAGCTACTACAAAGTAAGTATCATGCACATTCACATCCAATGCTGAGTCAGCCAAAATGATTCCAGTCAAACCACCTGTTACGAAAGTGCTCACCAAACCAACTGAGAACATCATTGCAGGCGTAAACTTGATGTTACCTTGCCATAGTGTTGTGATGTAGTTGAACGCTTTTACCGCAGAAGGAATAGCAATCAAAAGCGTTGTGAATACGAATACAGATCCGATGAAAGGATTCATACCTGTCACATACATGTGGTGACCCCACACGATGAAAGACAAGAAACCAATCGCTAAAATAGAACCAATCATCGCTTTGTAACCGAAGATGGGTTTGCGAGAGTTGGTAGCAATTACCTCAGATGAAATACCCAATGCAGGCAACAATACGATGTATACTTCAGGGTGACCCAAGAACCAGAACAAATGCTGGAACAAAATGGGAGATCCACCTGTAACGTCTAAAGCTTCGCCTTGAATGAAAATATCAGACAAATAGAAGGCTGTTCCCATGCTACGGTCCATGAGCAATAATACAACTGCTGAAACCAAAACTGGGAAAGAAAGTACACCTAGAATGGCCGTAACAAACAATGCCCAAATGGTCAAAGGCAAACGGGTCATCTTCATACCTTTTGTTCTCAAGTTCAAAATGGTCACGACATAATTCAAACCACCCAACAAAGAAGAGGCAACGAAAAGGACCATTGAAATCAACCAAAGTGTCATACCTGTTCCAGAACCTGGCATTGCTTGAGGCAATACAGAAAGAGGAGGGTAAATTGTCCAACCACCTGATGCAGCACCACCTTCAACAAAAAGTGAAGCCAACATGATTAAACTGGATACCAAGAAAAACCAATATGACAACATGATGATGAAACCAGATGCCATATCGCGGGCACCAATTTGCAATGGAATCAACAAGTTGGCAAAAGTTCCAGACAAACCACCTGTCAATACAAAGAATACCATGATCGTACCATGGATCGTAACCATGGCCAAATATGCATTTTTATCTAGGATTCCTTCTGGCGCCCACTTGTCACCCAAAAAGGCATTCAAGATGGCAAACTTCTCCCCTGGCCATCCCAATTGAAGGCGGAAGAAAATTGACAACATAACGGCAACAATTCCCATAACAATTGCAGTGACCAAAAACTGCTTGGAAATCATCTTATGGTCTTGCGAGAAAATATACTTCGAGATGAAGCTCTCTTCGTGGTGACCGTGATCGTGAGTATGTGCTCCCATAACTTCTATACTAAAATTCTTAATATTAAATATTCTTCGCCTCTGCTACCATTGTTGTATCTCCAGATGGAACTTTCTCCTCTTTCTTGGGAGCTTCTCCGCCGAAAGTCTTTTGCTCTGCCAACCACGCGGCATAATCTTCTGGAGTATCTACAACTACGGTCATTTTCATGTTGAAGTGAGCAGCACCGCAAACTTTGTTACACAATAAGATGTAATCAAACTTATCGTTGCCCAATTTCTGGCGCATCTCGGCTGTAGTAATGGTAGGCTTCATTTTGAAACGCGTTGGCACACCAGGTACCGTGTTCATTTGTGCACGGAAGTGAGGCATATACGCTGAGTGAATTACATCTTGAGAACGGAAAACAAATTCCACCTCTTGACCCACTGGTATGTGGAATTCACCTTTCACAATTTTGTCATCGGCACCCGCCATCCATTGGCTTTGGCCATTCATTT
>CANHIV010000231.1 GCA_947460525.1 Flavobacteriales bacterium | reverse complement strand
ATCCATCCATGTCCACTGGCGCTCATCACTGTTGATGATCATTGGGAAAAAGTTGTGGCCCACTTCGTGAATAATCACACCCAAAGTGGCGTATTTGGTGGCTTCTGTATAAGTGCCATCTGACTCCGGGCGACCTCCATTGAAACAAATCATGGGGTACTCCATTCCAATCCATTTGGCGTTGATACTTTGCGCAACAGGATACGGGTAATCAATGGTGAATTTGCTGTAAGTCTTCAAGGTCTGTGCTACTGCTCTGGTAGAAAACTGTCCCCACAATGGGTTGGCCTCCTTGGGATAAAAGCTCATGGCCAAAGGCGTTTTGTTTCCAACTTTCACCGCCATTGCATCCCAAATAAATTTGCGAGAAGATGCAAATGCAAAGTCACGAACATTCTCTGCTTTGAATGTCCAAGTCTTCTCTTTGCTCGTTCCTTCTTTTTCATTGGCTGTTGCTTCTTCCTGTGTAATTATCACCACTGGAGCATCAAAGGTCTTCTTGGCCTTTTCAAAGCGACTCATTTGCTCAGCTGTTAAGATGCTCTTTGCATTTTGTAATTCACCAGTTGCAGCCACAACATGATCCTCGGGCATCGTGATGCTCACTGTATAATTCCCGAAATCCAATGTAAATTCTCCTGCGCCCAAAAACTGCTTGTTCTGCCAACCTGAGTAATCCATATAGGCTGCCAATCGCGGATAGAATTGTGCCATGGTATAGAGGTAATTTTTGTCCTCTTCAAAATATTCGTATCCACTTCTGCCTCCCAAACGCAAACGGTCGTTGATATTGTACCACCATTTGATCTTGAATGAAAATACACCACCTGATTTTAATGCCACAGGCAAATCAATGCGCATCATGGTTTGGTTGATGACACATTTCAAATCCTTTCCTGCTTTGTCTTTTACTTCCACCACTTTGAATCCGCCGTCGTACCACGGTTCCAAATCAATGATGTCGTTGTAACTCATTTTATCATTGATGCGGGATTGTTCAATCTTCTGTGCATCGCTTTCTTTGGCCATGTTGTTTTGATCCAATTGAATCCACAAATAGGTCAATTCATCCGGCGAAAAATTGTGATAGGTAATCCACTCCTCACCGTAAAGCTTTTGCGTGGCGTCATCAATCTTAATATTCATAGAATAATCTACCTGCTGCTGCCAATACTTGACACCTGGAGCACCACTAGCGGTTCTTTGTTCATTGGGCGTGGCCAATTCAGGACCCAATTGCTTGAACTGATCCTCCCATACATTTTTCTGAGCTTGGGCATTCCATGATCCCAATGAAAAATATACCGCGGTTAAAACGAAATAAAACTTTTTCATGAAAACAAAAATAAGCAATTCACATGCTTATATTCGTTGCAACAAAAGTGAATCTTATGTCCGCTTATCAAGAACAGTCAGATATTCAATCCGAATTGGTTAATGAAGAGGAGTGCGCGCTGATCTTACACGACGACTTCAACACCTTTGAACACGTCATACATTGCTTGGTGAATATCATGGGCCAAGAACCTTTGCAAGCAGAGCAATGTGCTTTCATTGTGCATTACAAGGGGAAATGCACCATTAAAAAAGGGAAATTTGAAACCTTAAATCCTTTCCATAAAATTTTGGCTCAGCAAGGGCTAACCGTTTCGATAAATCAATAATGGAAAATCGCAAAAAATGGATTGAGGACATGTTGGCCACCCATGCGGATGATCCATTCTTGCACTATGCATTGGCATTGGAGCATCAAAAGGATGGAGATGTTCCCGCTGCCATTTCCATTTTAGAAAAATTACAAGTGTCTCATCCCGATTATTTGGCCTGCTATTATCAATTGGGAAAAATGTACGAAGCCGTTGGACAAAATGAAAAAGCGGTAGATGCATTCTTGGATGGTAGAAGATTGGCCAAAAAGAATGGCGATATCAAAGCGGTTGGTGAATTGTCTGAGGCGTTAATGATGCACGATATTTTTGATTGATGCCTAACTTGTCTCTTCACATAGGATTTTATTGTTCCTCATTAAGCAAAGGTGGACTTGAGCTCAACACCCTTCGGTATGCTTCGTACATGAAAGAAGCCGGATATAGGGTAACCCTGTTTTTGGTCGAAGATAGTCCGATGCAGCAAATTGCCTTGGACAAAGGATTGACCGTTGTTGTCATAAAAAGAAACCGCCGTTATTTGGATCTATCCAAAGCGTGGGCATTGCGAAAATTATCCCAACAACATCAAATAGATTGGTGGTGGTTTCGTGATCCAAGGGACATGGACATCATGGCATGGACCAAATTTTTAACGCCAAAAGTTAAATTGCTCTATCACCAAGCCATGCAAATTACCCATGCAAAAAAGGATTTCTTGCATACTTGGCGCATGTCCCAAATCGATACCTGGGTTTGTCTATCGGAATATTTGAAACATCAAGTAGAAACATTCACACATTACCCGAAATCAAAACTAAGAACCATTCCATTGGCTCTACCCGATGCTGAACAATCGACACCTTATGCAGATGGTCCGTTTAAAGCACTGGTGGTAGGAAGATGGGACGAGCAGAAAAACCAACATACAGTCATCAATGCGCTGCAGCTATTGCACAAAGAATATCCGCAAATTCATTTGACCTTTGTTGGAGAAAGTACTTTGGGAGAAGGCAAGACATACGAGAAAGAGAACAAAAAGAAAGTGCGTCACTTGGATTTACAAGACAACGTTCGCTTTTTGCCTTTTACTTTTGATTTGACACAACTTTTTGCACAATCCCACTTGCTCATCGTTCCCAGTTTGAACGAGACCTTTGGCATGGTGACCATTGAAGGCATGCGAGCGGGGCTGCCTTTGTTGGGCGCCAATACTGGAGGTACCAATGAGTTGATTGTGGAGAACAAATGCGGAGAGACATTTGAACCAACAAATGCGGAAATGCTTGCTGAAAAATGGGCGCTGCTTTTAAAAAATGAAGCGCAGCGCAACCATTTGGCAAGAAATGCTCGTCTTTCATTTGAGAAAAATTATTGGATCGCTCACCAAATAGAAGAATGGAAAAAACTACTTGCATAGCCATTGGTTTTATTGCTATTCTTTTTGGCTTTCCAGGATTCGCTCAAAGCCAATCTCCTTCATGGCCCACAGGAGATTCATCGGGAAAATTTCATATTGTTCCGCAAGTGATGTTTGGACAAATTGTTCCCCATCGAGAGGAAATGCAGCACTTAATTCAAGGACAAACGGCGGGCGTGTCAATCCAGGTACTTAGACGAAAAACATTTAGTTGGTGGGGAATGTACCAAAGGCAACCTATTACCGGTGCAGAATTGTACTACAGTTCTACTGGGAATACAAATCAATTGGGGCACCAATTTGCAGTCAATTATCTCATCTACCGCCCTTATCTTAATGGAAGTAGACCCTTGTATTATGGATTGGGTTTGGGTTTGGGTTACAATACAAAAATCTGGGATTT
>CANHIV010000230.1 GCA_947460525.1 Flavobacteriales bacterium | reverse complement strand
CGGTTACCACCTACGAAGCAAGCTCCGTTGGCACCTTCTTCAAATCCCCAGCTGTTTCCGTTTACAAATTTGTAATCGTAAGTAGCAGGAGTCAATTGCAACAACACGCCATAAACACCATTACCCATGGCATTCAAAGCGATGAAGCCCGGATCCCAGTTGGCATACATTGCATTTTCTACAACGTTGTCATAGTTAGGATCTGCAAAGTTTCCAGCAACATGCAAGTTGGCCGGATCATAATCCTGACCCGCTTCACCTGTGATGCCATCGCCATCTGCGTCTACCATTGACATGTCAACACGTAACAAAACTGCGTTTGTTCCGCACAATGAACATGAAGCATAACAAACTGCGTAAGTAGCTGCATCTGCACCTACTTCAATGAAACGGTTATCGTTACCGTTCAATTCTACTTGACAGATGTTGGGAACATCTTCAACAAAAGGCCAATCGTTACCATTCACGAATTTGAATTCGTAGTGCTCTGGTAATAGATTCATGGTAATAGAGAAAGTACCGTTACCGTTGTCCGTCATGGGCATGGCCGACGGACTCCAGTTGGTATAACCAGCGTTTACTACTGACCCATCGTAGTTGGGATCAGCAAAGTTTCCAGCGATGTGAACGCCGTTTGCATCAGGTGTCAAACCTGCTCCAGCAATGTCAACTGTGAAGGTAACAGGGGTCTGTGCATACATGACCGCTGCGCCTAAAATCGACATCACCAATGTGTAGATTTTTTTCATTTTTATAAAGGTTTAAGTTTTACTTGGTGTACTTTTAACACTTTCCAAAAATAAGACAAGTTTTAAAGTACAACAAATGAATTTTTCACAAAAACATAACACTTGCAGAAGTTTTATCCTGATAATAAATCTTCTGTTGTTTTCTCAAGTATTATGGAGCCAGTCCCAGATTCAATGTGACCCTCCCAATTGGTTTACAAAAACAAAATACCGTCAATTGGATCTTTTGGTTCGTGGAATTGATTTTAGCAATACCCCTCCACCTGCATTGACCAAAGGCGATGTGAAGTTGCTTTCATTTGAAAAAATGTCCAACCATGATTACGGTATTCTAAAAATTGAAATCCCTGAAAATTGTTCTGCTCAAGATGTAATCTTCACATTTTCTGTGATCAACCCCAGAAAGAAAAAAGCGCAGAATGTAGAATTGGTATTTCCTATCCTTGAACGCACTGCTTTTGAACCCCAGGGATTAAATCCAAACGATTTGATTTACATGATCTATCCGGATCGATTTGCCAATGGCGATGAAAGGAATGATTCTGTTCCTGGCTTGTATCAGGGCGTCAAGCGAAATGGGCAAAAAACCAGGCATGGCGGAGATTTAAAAGGAATTACCGACCATCTTGATTATGTAAAAAACATCCATTCCACCGCGGTATGGTTGAATCCTGTGCTAGAAAACAACCAACCCCGTGACAGTTACCACGGCTATGCCACCACCAATAGTTACCAAGTGGATGCTCGACTTGGAGGAAATGCCGCGTTTAAGGAGTTCTCTAATGCTTGCCATAAAAAAAACATGAAAGTGGTTTGGGATGTCATTTACAATCATTGGGGCAATGAGCATTATTTATTCAAGAGCATTCCCGATTCCAGTTGGTTCCATTTCTACCCCACTTTTACAAAGACGAATTATCGCGCAGAGACATTGATGGACCCCTACGCAAGTGAGCAAGACAAAGCACTTATGTCGGATGGTTGGTTTGATTTGCACATGCCCGACTTGAATCAACAAAACCCGGACCTGGCCAAATACCTCATTCAAAATTCGATATGGTGGGTACTTACGGGAGAAATTGATGCCTATAGAATTGACACTTATGCTTATCCCGATCAAAAATTCATGGCGGATTTGAACCAGGCCTTGCGTGCAGAATTTCCTCACCTCTTTCTATTTGGCGAAACCTGGGTGCAAAGCACGCCAGTTCAATCCTACTTTACCGAGCAATTTAAAAACGCACCTTTCAACTCATACTTAAATGGTGTAACCGATTTTCAACTGTACTTCGGAATCACTAAGGGACTGAATGAAAACTTTGGTTGGGAAGAGGGATTGCGCCGCATTCAGATGACCCTCGCTCAGGACTTTGTGTACCACAGCGCGTTTAATAACGTCACTTTTTTAGACAATCATGACTTGAGCCGTTTCTACTCTGTCATCAACCGAGACTTTAAAAAATGGCAAGCTGGTGTAGGTATGCTCATGACACTTCGAGGAATTCCATGTGTGTATTACGGTACCGAATATCTTTTGGAAGGATACACCAATCCTGATGATCTGGTAAGACAGGAGTTCAACGGTGGTTGGAAAGGGGACAAAAAGAATTACTTCACTCAAAACAATTTATCTCAAGAGGAAAAGGATGCTTATCTGTTTTACAATCGATTGGTTGAATTTCGTCAAACCAAAAATGTAGGAAGTCTTCAACTGAAGCAATTCGTTCCGGAAGACAATGTTTATGTCTTCTTCAGATATGACCATCAATCCAAATACATGATTGTTGTAAATCTTGGTGATAAGACGAGCCTAGATCTCACTCGATTTAAAGAAATGCTCAACAACACATCCAAGTTGATTGAAGTTTTTACTGGAGCTGAGCATTCCTCACAAGAAACTTTGACATGGAAAGAGAGCCAAAGCTTCACCATATATGAGGTGAAATAATTACCACGACATAACATCCGCAATGGATGGAAAGGTATTGAATTTCCAATCATGTGTTTCAGGATTGACCCATTCAATTGCGGTGATGTCCTCTTCAAATTGAGGCACCAGAATTTCATTCATAGAAGCAAACATCTGGTACCAATGGGTATCTTTCAATACCCATTTTTCCTTGTGAAAATACATGTGATAGATGACGCCCAATTTGGCACCGCGCTCAACATGGAGAAGTCCACACTCTTCCATTACTTCCCGAATAGCCGCTTGATGAATAGACTCCCCTTTGTCAACCTTGCCTTTGGGCAAATCCCACTTTTCTCTTCTGAATATCATCAACACATTTCCCTCCTCATTGATCACACGACCCCCAGCGGCAGAAATACATTTGAACGAATCTTGAAACTCATGCCAATGCAACGCATTGTCTCCAATGGACACTTGCCAGCACAGAGTAGATTCAATATCAATTCCCCTGATCCATGCTTGCCAATCCTGCTGAGGTTCAAGTGAGGTACAATTGCTGATTGGAGAAATTGACTCTGTGAAATAAAGCGTGCAATTGCCTATATAAACTTTGTAACTTTGCGCCATGTCTGATTTAAAAATTATCGCCTTAAAAGTAGCTGAATATTTACTTCAAATTGAAGCTGTAAAATTAAGTCCTGAACAACCCTTTACTTGGGCCAGTGGATTAAAGTCACCCATTTACTGCGACAATAGAAAGATTTTGTCATACCCCGCTATTCGAAAAGAAATAGCATTGGCCGTTGTTG
>CANHIV010000229.1 GCA_947460525.1 Flavobacteriales bacterium | reverse complement strand
GTATGCCCGATGATGCACACTGCACGTCCCGCATCGCATTCCTGCTCGGTGAAATAGCGTCCCTTCCCTAGCTTCACAGCAATGGTTTGGTTGTATTGAAAGGTAACGCCATTTACGGTAGCGCCTTCTAAATAGTTGTTGTCGTGCTTGGCGGTTTGTGAAGTGCCACATTCAAATGCAATGGCCTGGGCAAGATGGAGTCTACTCTGCAACAAATGCATGTCATGCAAGGAAGGTTCTCTTCTCGACATGAATTTCCACCATTCATATTCCTCCTTGCCCTCTTCAGGACCCATGGGCCATTTTTTGATGAACATGACATCGGAACCAATCATCTCCAAACTGTCCCGCATGTCCGCTTCCATGCTGTCAACAATGGACAAAACAAAGATGATGGAAAATATACCAATGGTTACCCCAAGCAAGGAAAGAAAGGTCCTAAGACGGTTGTGTACCAATGCCTGCATGGCCATTTTGATACTCTCTCCTATAATTCGGAAGTACATTCGCATGTTGCTAAACTAAAAAGATGTAGCTTGTCCCAAACAATATATTTTCCCAAACTTTGTTGAAGGTGATTGTCGTGAATAAAAAGCATTGGTGGTTGTTGTGGTTCCTGCTCATCGCTTGGCCTTGGAATGGCCCGGTATTGGGCCAAGCCATGGGCCATGTGCTGGGCGATACACTGGTCATCGATTCTTTGGCCATTGATAAAAATACATTTGGAATTTATCAAGACAGTACCCCATGGGAATCCAGTGATTATCAACTTTTCCCCTTACAAGGAAAGGTGTTGTTGCTTCGCGATTCCCGAAACCGTCCGTTGAAATTTTCCTACCGGACATATCCATTTGCCACGGAGTATGCCCTTTTTCCTTCTTCGTCGAGATTGAGTGGCAAGTACAAGTATGTTCCCCGTGATTTTTCCAATACCCGCAAGCAAGAATCTTTGCCCAGTGCGTCCAATGGAATTGTTACCAATGGCAGTATTTCTAGAGGATTGCAGTTGGGCAATAACCAGAATGCCAGTGTGCAAAGCGGGATGAACCTCACCCTTCAAGGATGGGTCAACAGTGAATGGCAATTGCAAGCGCAATTATCCGATGCGCAAATACCTGTTCAGCCTGGGGGCTATTCCAGCAAGTTGGAAGACTTTGATCAGGTGAACATTGTATTGTTCAATAAAACAACAAGAATTACCGCCGGTGATTTTACCGCGCAAAACAAGGACGGTGTGTTTTTGCGTTATTTCAAGAGAGCACAGGGCATGCAAATTTTACACAAGACCGATGACGCGGCAGTGGGTGTTTCGATGTCATTGTCCAAAGGACGATTTGCCCGACAAAGCATCATTGGCATAGAGGGCAACCAAGGACCCTATCGATTGCAGGGCGCACAGGGAGAGGCTTTTGTTATTTTGATTGCAGGTACAGAGGCAGTGTACATTGACGGTAGAAAATTGGAACGTGGACAGGACAAGGATTATGTGATTGATTACAATACTGCGATGATCTTTTTTACCGCTGCCCAGCCCATCACCAAGGACAAGCGCATAGTTGTGGAATTTCAATATTCCGACAAGCAATACTTTAGACCGCTTGTATTGACGCAGGCCGAGAAAAAATGGGCAGGAGGCCGAATGTATTGGCAAGCCTTCAATGAATGGGATGCCAAGAACCAGCCGCTTCAATTGAATTTGAATGATTCCTCCACCTTTGTATTATCACAGGCGGGAGACCAAATCAATCAGGCCTTTGTGTCGGGGGTTGAGCTGTTGGATCCTGGCGTGATCAATGGCGTGAGTTACGTGCAACGCGATAGTTTGGGCATGTCCTATTGGTTGGCCAGTACAGATACTGCTGAGGCGTTGTATCGTGTCGTTTTTAGTTATGTAGGCATGGGCCAAGGGGACTATCGCGAGAGTGGATTTACAGCATTTGGAAAGACCTATGTTTGGGTGGCTCCCCTCTGGGATGGACAGCGATGGCAGCACCAAGGGGATTACATAGACAAAGCGCCATTGACCGCGCCAAAAAGATTGTCCATGTATGTCATGGGCATGGAACACACTTCGGTAGTGAAGAATGGCGAATGGACCCACAAAATCGAAGGGGCGATGTCGGATCAAGATTTGAATTTATTTTCTGATTACGATGATGGCAACAACCAGGGTTGGGCCATCAAAGCTGAGGAGCAATGGAAGACCAAAAATTGGACATCAAAAGGTGTATGGGAATACAACTCTGATTTCTTTCAACGTGTAGAGCGTTTTAGAGAAGTAGAGTTCGAAAGAAACTGGAACATTCAAGGTTGGAATCTTACCGGATCATTCAAAAATATACAATGGGTAAATGAATGGAAGCAAGACCACCACAGCTTGCAATTGACATTGGAGCAATTGACATTGGGGAATGATTGGAAAGGACAACGCGCACGTTGGAAAGGACGACCCATTGAAACGGAAACCTTGAATTGGAAAGCCGATGGTTGGTACACGCAATCTGATGGCTTAAGGACAGGGCAATATTTCCGGGCCAAGAACAAAGTGGATTACACACCCGGTAAGTACCGATTGGTTTACCAAGATGAATGGGAATGGAACAATCAATCCGGGTTAGGCGCAGCGTTGCCTTATGCCTTTGCGGATTATACCATTGGTGTCGGAACCAAGGACACTGTGCAAAAAAAGTTGGTTGTATTTTATCGCAATCGATTGGATCGCGTAGGAACGATTTTGGACCCGAGTATTCAGCGCGCTACCCAAGCAGAGCAAATGGGCTTGGACATGGCTTGGCAGGTCAATAAAAATTGGCGCAATTATGCTGTTGTTTCCAGAAGGCAATTGATGGTCATGGACCAAGAAAGATTTTCTGGTGATCCAGAACGAAATTGGGTGGGAAGATTGGGCACGCAATGGAGTCATCCACAGCAATCCATTTCCATGAATGTTTTTTACGAAACAGGATCAGGTTTGGAGCAGAGAAAATCATACATCTATATTGAGGTACCTGTGGGCCAGGGAAATTATGTTTGGAACGATTACAACGACAATGGTGTAAAGGAGCTCAATGAGTTTGAAGTGGCTGCTTTTGGATACGAAGCCAATTACATCCGCACCAGTTTGCCCACGGATGATTTTATTTCGGTATACCGACAAAAGACATCGGCCAATCTGCATTGGCGTCCGCGCAATGGCTGGTTCAAGCGCGTGTCCAACGTCAGCACCTTTCAATGGGAAAATCAATCCTTGGTGCCTCCTCAGTGGAAGTGGGAAGAGAAAAGTTATTTGGATACGAGCGTTATTCAATTGAGTCAATTGCTCAGAAATCAATTTGTTTTTAATAACAACAGTCCAATTTGGAGTTTGGGAGTAGATGTTCAGCAACTGAAAAACAAGAACGCTTTGACCCTGGGCAGTGAATGGCGAATAGAAGACAAGCTTAGTTCTTTTGTTCGTTGGAATTGGAACACCAGG
>CANHIV010000228.1 GCA_947460525.1 Flavobacteriales bacterium | reverse complement strand
TACAGACTCCAAATTCATGCTGTGACGCATCAACGGATACTCATTGGTAATTCCCATTCCGCCCAACATCTGACGTGCTTCACGAGCAATGTTGATGGACATATCTACATTGTTTCTTTTCGCCATGGAAATTTGAGCCGAAGTTGCTTTGCCTTCATTTCTCAATTGTCCCAAACGGAAAGTCAACAATTGTGCTTTGGTGATTTCAGTAATCATTTCGGCCAATTTCTTTTGTTGCAATTGGAAAGCACCGATGGGTTTTCCAAATTGTATACGCTCTTTGGAATAACGCAAAGCTGTGTCATAACAATCCAAAGCTGCACCGATAGCGCCCCATGCGATACCAAAACGCGCAGAATCCAAACAGCTCAATGGAGCTCCTAATCCACTGCGACCTGGCAATAGGTTTTCTTTTGGAACTTTTACATTGTCAAAAATCAATTCACCAGTATCAGAAGCACGCAAGCTCCATTTTCCATGCATGGTTGGGGTTGAGAACCCTTCCATACCGCGCTCGACAACCAAACCGTGAATACGTCCCTCTTCATTCTTCGCCCAAACCACAGCTACCTGTGCAAATGGAGCATTAGAAATCCACATCTTGGCACCATTCAACAAATAGTGGTCACCCATGTCTTTGAAATTGGTCACCATTCCACCTGGATTTGATCCATGGTCAGGTTCCGTCAAACCAAAACATCCCATCCATTCACCAGAAGCCAACTTGGGCAAATATTTCTGGCGTTGCTCTTCAGATCCATATTTAAAAATGGGATACATCACCAAAGAGGATTGAACAGATGCAGTTGAACGAAGTCCACTGTCACATCTCTCCAACTCTTGCATGATAATTCCATAAGAAATATGATCCAATCCTGCTCCACCATATTCTTCAGGAATATAGGGGCCAAAAGCACCAATAGAAGCCAATCCTGGCAACAAGTGCTTTGGGAATTCACATTTCTCAGCGGCCTCCTCGATAATTGGAGAAACCTCCTTTTTAACCCATGCGCGCGCCGCGTCACGAACCAACTTGTGTTCATCGGTCAACAACTCATCCATCATGTAGTAGTCGTGACCTTGGTATAAATCTGTTCTCATTGCATTGATGATTTGTCGGCAAATATAAGCAGGACGAAGTTGAACTATATTTGATAAAACACAGCTTATGAACTTTTCTCCACTAAAAATCTCGCAATTGGGCAATGCCATTAGAAACACGGCCTTGAGATTTCCACTGATTATTACTTTGATGGGAGTAGCCGTTTGTTTTGCTCTACTTAATTTGTGGAGTATCACAGAGAACGAATCCAATCCATCTCTTGAAGGATTCCGATGGGCCATCATCTTGGGGGCCGGTTTGCCTCTTTATGTAGGTTATTTTATTTGGTATGCGCACCAATCCTTTGGCAGCCGCTTTTCCAATGGCGCATTGCTTGGTCTAACTGTCTTCATTCACTTCTATGTTGGACAGCATATTTTTCACTTGAACGCAGAAACAGTGAATGATAATGAACCCTTTTGGATCATCAGTTGGCTAATCATCATTCATTTGTATCCCTCTTTACTTCCCTTTTTTAAAGGCAGAAGCCTCAAAGACTTTTGGACTTTTAACCATTGGATGTTTTCCAATTTCATTGCCAGTTCGTTTTACATTTTGCTAATTTACGCTGGAATTGAGCTTGCGCTGGGAGGAATTCAGTTGCTCTTATTTGAAGATCTCAGTTGGAAACTTCACGTGACTTTCCTCATTTTGTTGATTGGTATTTTTCATCCCATTTTCTTTTTATCGTCGGCACCCACTAGCGAAACCAATGAAATTGAATCCGGGAATTTATCAGCACTGCAAAGAATACAACAATGGATTCTATCGCCACTGGTCGTCATTTACCTCGGTATTTTATATGTTTATTTTTTCAAAATCCTCTTTCAGCAATCGCTACCCAAAGGATGGGTAAGCATATGGATTTTACTGTTCAGCATTATTGGATTGCTCAACTGGCTTTTGGCAAGACCATTTGTATCCAAAGACAATGGACCTTGGGGTGTGACATCTCGCCGTTTCTTCCTTTACTTATTCCCACTGATTTGCTTGCTATGGTATGCCATCGTATATAGGCTGTTGGAATATGGGATGACTGAGACAAGATTGATTGTCGTTTTCTTGGCGCTTTTCCTTTCTGTCGTTGCTGTCATTTTTTATATCCGACCGCAAACTCACATTTTAATCATTCCCGCCATTTTGCTTTTTATCACATTGGCCTACATCAATGGCGGACCACTATCCGCAAATGCGCTGTCCTTTCATTCGCAGATGAAAGAATGGGAAAAGATCAAAGCCCAACCGGAAAATTACACCTACGATCATACTTCTGATGTCTTGAGCTATTTGTCCAATCATCATCCTGATAAAGCCATTGAATTTTGTTTGAATTGTGACTCACTGAGTTCATCTGATGTGGATGATTACAATTGGGCCAATGAACAAATTCAACAATCCAATTGGGAATTCCTTCCCGACACCACCACTTTTGTAGAAAATGAATTCACCCAATTGTACATCCAGAATGATGGCCCTGTGCAAGTTTCAGGATATTCAGAAATCATTACAATCAGTAGAAACGACCGTTATGAAGAAAACGAATTCAGCAATGGATACACCGCTTTATTGATTGCAGATGTGGTTTCCAATCCAGAAAATCAAAACGAGACGCTGCAGATCGCCATGCGCAAACCTTCCGGCCAACAGACATCCTTTTTCTTTGGTCAACTTTTACAAGACATCATTTCCAAATGGGAGAAAAGTCAACAACCATCCAATCGTGACATTCAAGGCAAAATCGTTTTTGATTTCTCTTTTGAGGGAAAAACTTTCAGATTCATCAGTGATTACATCAACTATGAAACTACAACCCTAAGAGTGGATGCCATTAGCGGACACCTGCTAATGAAGTAAATGGGGAAATTCAATTGAATAAAAAAGGAGAACGTTTGTTCTCCTTTTTTTGTGGGCCATACCGGAATCGAACCGATGACCTCTACCATGTCAAGGTAGCGCTCTAACCAGCTGAGCTAATGTCCCGTGCGGCGGCAAATATACTACTTGCCTCCTGATTATCACATATTATTAAACAAGCTCATGACCAATCTTTCATTGGAATCCAATCCTTCTTCTATGATTCGATCCATCCAAACGGAATAGTTAGAGCGTTCCATCAGCACTTGAGAGGTACGTATAAATTTTTTCTTGGGGCCATATCCATTGTCCGTTTCAAAGGAAAGATTGAATCCCAAAGTCATCACCCGCTTTCCAAAAGTATTGATCTTATTGACCATGTGCTGAAACTCTCCATCTCCACCCACTATCACCATTACATCAAAACGATCTTGGGCTGCAAGTGTAACTCCTTCAGCTGTGAAGGACACGTTGACCGGCTTGTCCAACGGCTCTTGGGTTTCATTGTCCAAATGAATCGGCGT
>CANHIV010000227.1 GCA_947460525.1 Flavobacteriales bacterium | reverse complement strand
TATTGAGCCAACAACTCAACAATAGTTTCCATTATCAATTTCAAATCAGTGATTTTTCAATGGGAGAAATTATTCTCGTTGGCACAACCATTGCAGGCGGTGTTTTGGCTTGCGCGATTCCCGCTTACCAAGCCTACAAATTGGACATATCAAAAACTTTAGCTCATGAATAAAAAAAATATTGCGTTCATCTTCACGGCCGTTACGCTTTTCTCCTGCTCTCTTTTTGGGAATACAGATCCCATTTTGGTATTAAAACCAAAATCATTTAATAAAAATCCACATTTACAGATTCACACTCCCCATACCAATCACATCCAAGGGGCACCGATTGAATTAACTTGGAAGACATTAACCGACGTTACTTTCAAGGATATTTATGTCAAAGAATTGGACGCGTATTATTGGAAACCCACCTTTGGATCCAGCATCAAAGCCTTGGAGGGAAAGGAAGTATACATCACAGGTTATGTGATTCCTGTGGATTATGACGCAGGATTTTATGTGGTTTCTAGATATCCATACGCCAACTGCTTTTTTTGCGGGGGCGGCGGTCCAGAATCTGTAGTAGACATTAGATTTACGGCTAAGCACAGAGCCTACAAAACAGACGAGCGACTAACCTTCAAAGGAAAATTCAAACTCAATGGCGATGATGTTTACCAAATGAATTACATTTTGGAAGGCGCAGTAGAATACAAGCCTTAAACTTTTCCCTTACATTTGCTTCGCAATTTTTAAAATATGGCAGCTACAACCGCAGACATCAGCAACGGTATGTGTTTCCGAATGGACACACACATCTACAAAGTAATTGAATTCTTACACGTTAAGCCAGGTAAAGGTCCTGCTTTCGTTAGAACCAAATTGCGCAATTTGAACAACGGAAAGATCATTGACCACACCTTCAATTCAGGAGTGAAAATTGATACCGTTCGCATCGAAACGCGTGAATACCAATATTTGTTCAAAGACGATTCTTACAACTTCATGAATTTGGATGATTACGAGCAAATCACCATTCCTGAAAATATGATCAACGCTCCACAATTCCTAAAAGAAGGAATGAAGTGTATCGTGATGTTCAATGCAGAAGATGATCAACCCATGTCTTGTGATTTACCTAGCTTGGTAGAGTATTCTGTTACTTACACAGAACCAGGATTAAAGGGAGATACCGCTACAAACGCGATGAAACCTGCAACATTAGATGTTGGTGTGGACGTAAGAGTTCCATTGTTCATCAATGAGGGGGACACTATTCGAGTAGATACTGCAAGTGGTCAATACCACGATCGAGTAAAAAAATAATCATCAAGCCCTCTTCGGAGGGCTTTTTTTTTGCATCTTTCGAAAGCAATGGGAGTAGGAAAACTTAAAGACAAAATCAAGCAACGGGATTACAAGTTGCAGTCGTTGTTGGAAATTACAAATGCCATCAATGCCAATCTATCCGTAGAAGAACTTGTTCAACAATACCGCATCATCCTTTCGGATCAACTTCAAATTCCACAGATTTTACTCTTTACTTTTAATAATCACTCCACTTGTTGGATTCAGCATGGGTTTGAAGATACTGGAAAATGGGAAAACCATGTTTATGAATTGTACAAAAGCACAACAACAAAGATTCAAACCATATCGCTCGACCATTCCCATGTTGTCGTCATTCCGATAGAAAAAGACGGTTCCCCAATTGCATTTGTCATCCTTGGTGATGGAGACGAGGAACTCATGGAAATGAGTCCTAGCCTAAAGCACATGCGCTTTGTTCAAACGCTTACTGGCGTCTTGGTGGTGGCCATTGAAAACAAAAAACTTGTTGAGCAAACCATTGCTCAAGCGGCAATTCAACGTGAGTTACAATTGGCAGCGGAGATGCAGAATCTTTTATTGCCAAAAAATCTGCCTCAAAATCAGCTTCTAAAAGTGGACGCGTTCTACAATGCACATGGGCAAGTAGGTGGAGATTACTACGATTTTTTCTTTACACCAAACAATGGATGGATGGCCTGTATTGCTGATGTATCGGGAAAAGGAATAAGTGCCGCTTTCTTAATGGCCAGCGTTCAAGCACACGTCCAATCCTTTATCAGAACGCAAGGATACAATCTAAAAGAACTCATTATTCAACTCAATGACGTCATCAATAAAAACGCGAACGGTGAAAAATTTGTGACGTTCTTTATTGCACAATATCACCCCAATCAAAACCAACTGGAGTATATCAATTGCGGACACAATCCCGCGCTTTTGTTCCACCACGATTCAAAAAACCACCAATGGCTAGGCGCTCAGATTCCTGGGTTGGGCATGATCGACCAACTTCCCAAATTCGAATCCAAATGGGTAGATTTCAATCAAAATGATGAATTGCTCTGCTATACTGATGGCCTTGTTGAAATAGAAAATCCTCAACAAGAAGCTTTTGGCGAAGACAATATCTTGGAAGTAATCATGAAAAAATCCAATGGCAACACTTCGGAAAATCTAATCAATGCGGTAGAAAATTTCAGAAATGGAATGCCTTACTTGGACGATATCGCGATACTATCGATTCAAATGTGATGCGTTACCGTTGATCGTTTCTTGATATCCAAGTGAACGAGATACGCAATGGACGCCCAAAAGGGCACCGCTATCTTGTCCATCTCTAGGAAGTTATTCAAGATACCATGAACGAAGTAGGTGATCAATCCCAAGAAAAGCCCCATGATCACCAATCGCTCTTCATAATCCACCGAGTGGTAAAAAACCTTGAATCCCAAAAAGCAGATGATCAAAACGAGCGCTATAAAAATGGCACTTCCCAAAACACCTTGCTCGGCCAGTGGGCCCAAATACTCAGAGTGGGCATTGCCCCCGTCTCCTCTATTGGTACTGATAATGGTTCTGTCTTCCGCCCGCTGAAATGGAGCATACACAAACTGATAAGTTCCAGGTCCCCAGCCGACAATAGGTCGTTGGTAAAACAATTCCATTGCGCAATGCCACCTGTTCAATCTTTCCAAATTGGAAGCATCTGAAGAAACATTAGAGATCGACTTGATGTGCTCATCCATTTTATCCGAGCTCTCCTTCTTGTTGCGATTTAATGCAATTTGAATATCGTCCAAAAAGTAAAAGGTCGTCCCGCCAATCAGCAGTCCCGCAGCTAGCACCCATCGGAAAGGGACTTTCATCAACATGAAAAAACCTATGATCGCTGCTATAACAACGGAAAGCCAAGCCGCTCTGGTGTATGAAAGTATCAATGCTATCAATAGAATTACAAAACCTGAGATATAGAAAAACTTCAATATCGCCGATTGATCCTTAGAAAACAGTTGTAAAAAAACATAAGGGAAAACCAATGCCAACGCCGCTCCATACACCGTATGATCCCTGAAAAGAGGTTCCATTACCCAATGCGCAGAATCCTTGTCAAATCCATACATGGAATGTCGTATAATGGTATACAACATGACCAATACAAGCGTAATAAAATACAACAACATCAAT
>CANHIV010000226.1 GCA_947460525.1 Flavobacteriales bacterium | reverse complement strand
TTTCAAATAAATGTTGTTTGAATTGCTCTTTTACAGACTTTACAGGTCCACACAAAATGAGATTGGATTGATGAATCAAACCAATTTCATCGCACAACTCCTCGACGCTACCCATGTCGTGTGTTGACAGGATAATGGTGGCTCCCAAAGACTTTAATCGCAACATCTCCTCTTGAATCAATGCGGCATTGATGGGGTCAAATCCACTGAAAGGTTCATCCAAAATGAGCAATTCAGGCTCATGAAGAATGGTGGTAATGAACTGCACTTTTTGAGCCATCCCCTTGGACAAGTCCTCAATGGTCTTGTTCCACCAAGCCATGATATCAAACTTCTCAAACCAATAGGTCAATCGTTTCACCGCATCTTGCTTGGACAACCCTTTGAGTTGAGCCAAGTAGACACACTGCTCTCCCACTTTCATTTTCTTGTACAAACCACGCTCCTCAGGCAAATAGCCAATGTGAGCGATGTGCTCAGGTCGCAGCGTTTCCCCCTTGAAAATCACACGACCTTGATCTGGCGCTGTGATTTGATTGATAATCCTGATTAAACTGGTTTTACCGGCACCGTTGGGGCCCAATAATCCAAAAACGTGGCCCTCCTGGACCTCCAAATTGATATTCTGCAATGCGACATGCTGACCATATCGCTTGGAAACATCTTGAATCGACAAAAGCGTTGACATACGGCAAATCTAAAGCGAATTGCTTACAGTCCTTTCAAAGGTCTGTGTTATATTTGCATCTTACCGTTAAGAAAATAAAAATGAATATTGCAGTCATCGGAACAGGCTATGTCGGATTGGTCACTGGAACTTGTTTTGCTGAAACCGGAAACAAGGTTATTTGTGTGGACATCAATGAGGAAAAGGTCAACGCAATGAAGGCCGGAAAAATTCCAATTTACGAGCCCCATCTCGATGTATTATTCGAGAGAAATATCCGCGAAGGCAGACTAAAGTTTACTACCCAAATCGAAGAGGCAGTAGAACAAGCCCAAATTATATTCCTCGCTTTGCCTACGCCTCCTGGTGAGGATGGTAGTGCTGACCTGAGCTACGTGCTAAAGGTGGCCGATGATTTGGGTCGCATCATCAAAGACTACAAAGTTATCGTGGACAAATCTACTGTTCCTGTGGGGACAGCAGAAAAAGTGAGAGACGCAGTGGCCAAAAACGCCCAAGTACCTTTTGATGTTGTCAGCAACCCAGAGTTTTTAAGAGAAGGTTTTGCGGTGGATGATTTCATGAAACCTGACCGCGTTGTCATCGGTACTTCAAGTGATCGCGCCAAGAAAATGATGGAAGAACTATACAAACCTTTCGTCAGACAAGGCAATCCTTTGATTGTAATGGACGAAAGATCTGCCGAGTTAACCAAGTACGCAGCCAATGCATTTTTGGCTACTAAAATTTCATTCATGAATGAAATTGCCAATTTCTGCGAGAAGGTTGGCGCAGATGTAGATATGGTTCGTCTCGGAATAGGAACCGACGAAAGAATTGGTAAGCGCTTCTTGTTTCCTGGGATTGGTTACGGCGGAAGCTGTTTCCCCAAGGACGTGCAGGCCCTGGCAAAAAGCGGTTATGACAATGGCTACGAATTTAGAATTTTAAAAAGTGTCATGAAAGTCAACGATCGTCAAAAAACGGTTTTGCTTTCCCCCATCATGGAGCACTTTCAACAGCAATTGACCAAGAAGAAAATTGCAATTTGGGGCTTGGCCTTCAAGCCAGATACCGATGATATCAGAGAGGCTCCAGCATTGTACATGATTGAACACTTGTTGGAAGCTGGTGCAGATATTGTGGCCTACGATCCAGAGGCGATGCCCAACGTTCAAAAACAAAAAGGATACCCCATTCAATATTCCAACGATCAATACTCATTGCTGCAAGACGCAGACGCATTATTGATTTGCACCGAATGGGGAATGTTCAGAAATCCAGACTTTGAATTGATGAAGTCATCGATGAAAAACCCTGTGATTTTTGACGGACGAAATCTATATGAAAATAGCAAGATGCGTGAATTGGGGTGGTCCTATTTCAGTATCGGACGTAACCCTATCGTGTAATTATGCCAAGAGTACTTATCACCGGAGCAGCTGGATTTCTAGGCTCTCATTTGTGCGACAGATTTATCAAAGAGGGCTTTGATGTGGTGGCAATGGACAATCTCATTACTGGAGATTTGAAGAATATTGAGCATCTATTCAAACTACCTCAGTTTGAATTTTATCATCACGATGTTTCCAAATTCATTCACGTTGCTGGACCATTGGATTACATTTTGCATTTTGCCTCTCCAGCCTCCCCTATCGATTATCTTAAGATTCCTATTCAAACCCTGAAAGTGGGGTCATTGGGAACCCACAATTGTTTGGGATTGGCCAAAGAAAAGAATGCGAGAATCATTGTCGCCAGTACGAGCGAAATATATGGAGATCCACATGTCCACCCGCAAGTAGAAAGTTATTGGGGAAATGTAAATCCAGTAGGACCCCGCGGCGTTTATGATGAGGCCAAGCGTTTTCAAGAAGCGATTACAATGGCCTACCACACCTTTCACGGTGTCGAAACCAGAATTGTTCGAATCTTCAACACCTATGGACCCAGAATGCGTCTCAATGATGGCCGTGTGCTTCCTGCATTTATCGGACAAGCATTGCGTGGCGAGGATTTGACCATATTTGGAGATGGATCACAAACCAGAAGTTTCTGTTATGTGGATGATTTGGTTGAGGGGATTTATCGATTGCTCATGAGCGATTGCGCAGATCCTGTCAACATTGGGAATCCAGATGAAATTACCATCAAAGATTTTGCGGAAGAGATCATTAAATTGACAGGAACAGATCAGAAGGTTGTCTATCATCCATTGCCAACTGATGATCCCAAGCAACGACGCCCGGATATCACATTGGCGAAGAAATTATTGAACTGGGAACCCAAAGTTCATCGCAGTGAAGGCTTAAAAATCACTTACGAGTATTTCAAAACCTTGACTTCGGATGAGTTGAATAAAATTGAGCACAAAAACTTTGAAAATTACAACAAGAAGTAATGGGATATTTTGCACATGAAACGGCTGTGATTGATAATGGATGCAGCATTGGAGACAATACCAAGATCTGGCACTTCTCGCACATCATGCCCAATTGTACAATTGGAAGCAATTGTAATATTGGTCAAAATGTAGTGATTAGTCCTGATGTTGTTTTGGGCAACAATGTGAAAGTTCAAAACAATGTAAGCTTGTATACAGGGGTGATTTGCGAAGATGACGTTTTTCTAGGTCCGTCATGCGTATTTACCAATGTTATCAATCCTAGAAGTGCCGTTGTTAGAAAAGACGAGTACCGACAATCCATCATCAGAAAAGGTGTTTCAATTGGTGCCAATGCCACCATCGTTTGTGGATACGAAATAGGTGAATACGCTTTCATTGGAGCTGGAGCGGTTATTACCAAACCTGTAAAGGCGAATGCATTGATGGTTGGGAATC
>CANHIV010000225.1 GCA_947460525.1 Flavobacteriales bacterium | reverse complement strand
TGTTCTGATTGCACCACTTGAATATGGCCCTTGTGGTACTCTTCTACAATTCTTTTTACCAAAGACAATCCCAATCCCCATCCTCTAGCTTTGGTGGTATAACCGGGCTTGAAAACGGTCTTCCATTTGTTCTTAGGTATTCCCTTTCCTGAATCTTCCAAGACGACGATGACCTTTCCGTTTTCCACTGTCATTCGAACCTCAATACTACCTGACTCCTCCATCGCATCAGCAGCATTTCTAACCAAATTCTCAATTACCCAGCCAAAGAGCGCCTCATTGAGGTCCACCCAAATGGCGTGATCTGGAAAATGTTTTGCAACGAGAATCTTAGAAGAAATACGCTTTTGCACGTACTCCAATGCTTCATCAATTGTATTTCGAATATCTACTCGTTTCAATTCCGCTGCAGAACCAATTTTCGAAAAACGTTCTGTAATGACCTGCAATCGCTGGACATCTTTGTTGAGTTCTTGTATGTATGCATCCGCCACTCCTTGCGTCTCCAATAAAGCACCCCACCCCATCA
This sequence comes from Flavobacteriales bacterium, assembly GCA_947460525.1. Classification (GTDB taxonomy): domain Bacteria; phylum Bacteroidota; class Bacteroidia; order Flavobacteriales_D; family Sanyastnellaceae; genus CAMCTV01. The sequence continues at coordinate 2,999 of CANHIV010000225.1, read as the reverse complement.
ATGAGCTCAATGGTGTTCCCAATTGATGCGCGGTTTCCTTGGCCATGCCCACCCAAACTTGATTTTGCTCTGCCTTGCGGTAGGTGGAAAAAATAACATAACTGATGATCAAAAAAACAGCCACCAAAACCAGTTGACCCACTGGGAAATAGCGAATTTGCTGCAATACCAAGGAGTCTTCATAGTAAATGCTAATGGGAACTCCATCAGGTCGGGTAACACGAATCGGCGGATTTTCTGACTTCATTCGCGCCATCCTTTCTTCATTCAACAAATCTTTCTCTTCTATCCTGGCCGACTGAATCACCTTCTGCGTCCGGTCATCAACAACAATGATCGGGACTGACGTTGATGCCACCACCTCGTCACTAATAAATGATTGGTTGATTTCATTCAATCTCCGCGCCACTTCTTTGTACAAAGGACTGTCATCAAAATACAAACGCATACTCAACTCAGGAATCAAAATAGGTTTGTACTTTTTTACAATCTCCTCTCTCAAAGAATCCGCATAGGCTGCATCTTTCTCCCTACCCTTGGGCAAATTTCTCCCTTGTTGAAATCGGTTGTTCTTGTCGTAAAGCAGAATGGGAATTGTATTGTTCTGTTTCAGATACTCCGTAGGGAAAGTGTAATCCAGCAATGGATCGCCGTTGGATATGGCGGAAAGCGCCTTGCCTATCATTATCCCCTTGGCTTCTTCCTCTGACCGAAGGACATTCAGCAGCGAATCGATGTACTGCGTCGTGGATGCATTTCGGGTAATGGTCTGCGCCCATATCTCTACCTTCTTCTTTTCATCCTCCTTGATTCTGTCAACAATGACCTGGGTATAGCCCAATGTGAAAATTACCAAAAGCAGGGCCAGCAGAACCAGCACCCATTTCCATCGTTGTTTTTTACTATAAATATTCATCGCAATGCAAAAGCAATTTACAACAATACGTGAAGCCTTGAAGATTATTTTACGGAATCAAGAACGCTTGAAAAGAGGTACAGTAGAACAAGGTTCTCCATACATCAACGATTTCACCCAAGGCAATAATTTCGCTACCAATTGCATTTGAATCTCAGCGCTTACCCGCTCGTCCGTGCAGCCTTTGATTACTACACGTTGATCCTTGTATTGCGCTTCAGACATGGACTGAATCCAATGTCGCAAAAATTCTTGTTGCGCATTGAGCAAGGGTCCTTTGGTAACAAAAATATTGGCAGACGAAATTTTGGACTGAATCAACAAATAAGTCCATTGTGGAACAATGACATCCTCTGGCAAATCAATCCAAATCACCCCTGAAGGATGTTGTGAACTGTCCCATTGCTGAAGAAAATCTTTGAGGTCTTTCTCTCTTAATACAAGCCCTTGCCATAGCACAGAACTTAAATCCATTTGTACAAAAGGAGTATCATCTACGATGGATTGCAAATCAAGGGTGATCAATCCACTATTGGCCACACGATTGACTATGGGGTCCATTTTATGCGGTCTGCGATTTGACTTGCTTTTGCATCATTCCAAGCGCTGTATTCACCATTGATGTTACATCAAAACCGCACTCTACATACAACTCATCTTGCGTTCCATGCTCGATGTATTTATCAGGAATGCCCAAACGTTTTACATTCACGGCATAACCATTGTCGCCCATGAACTCAAGAACCGCTGATCCCACTCCACCTTGCAAACATCCATCCTCAACGGTAATGATGTGCTTGAATTTGCCCATCACTTCGTGCAACATCAATTCATCAATGGGTTTGGCAAAACGCATGTCATAATGCGCCGCACTAACCCCTTGCTCCGCAAGTTGCGCAATGGCTTTGGTCACATAGTTGCCGATAGGTCCAAAAGAAAGAAACGCTACATCATCGCCTGATTGAACTTTTCTTCCCGTTCCAACTTTGATCTCTTCAAATGGCGTTTTCCAATCGGTCATGACACCATTGCCACGAGGGTAGCGAATGCTAAATGGACCTTGATCCGGCATTTGCGCGGTAAACATCAAATTGCGCAACTCACTTTCGTTCATTGGACTTGATACTACCATATTGGGGATACAGCGCATATAAGCTATGTCATAAGCACCATGGTGTGTAGGGCCATCGGCTCCTACCAATCCACCCCTGTCCAAACAAAAAACAACATTCAGTTTTTGTATGGCCACATCATGCAGCACTTGGTCAAAAGCACGTTGCATGAAGGAACTGTATATATTACAAAATGGAACCAAACCTTGTGTTGCCAAACCTGCACTAAAAGTAACTGCATGTTGCTCGGCAATGCCCACGTCAAAAGCGCGTTCCGGCATCGACTCCATCATGAACTTCAAAGAACTTCCCGATGGCATCGCTGGGGTAACACCCATGACCTTGCTATTCTTTTCTGCCAACTCGATGATGCTGTATCCAAAGACATCTTGGTACAATGGCGGCTGTGGCACCTTAGGTACCACCTTTACAATCTCTCCTGTTTCTTTATTGAACAACCCCGGTGCATGCCAAGTGGTTGGTGAACCCGCCTCAGCTGGTGCGTAGCCCTTTCCTTTCTTGGTAACACAATGCAAAATCTTTGGACCTGGGATATCTTTCAGATCCTTCATCACTTTCACCAAATGCTCGACATCATGTCCATCAATAGGACCAAAATATCTCCATTTGAGTGATTCAAACAAATTGCTCTCTTTGATCAAAGAACCTTTTAAAGACTCCGACAATTTGTGCGCTATCGCTTGAGCGTTAGGTCCAAACTTGCTGACCTTGCCCAACAATTGCCAAACATCGTCTTTCACTTTGTTGTAAGTATGGCTCGTGGTGATGTCAGTAAGATATTCCTTTAAAGCACCGACATTGGGATCAATACTCATGCAGTTGTCATTCAGAATAACCAAAATATTGGAATCTGTAATTCCACCATGATTCAATCCTTCAAAGGCCATTCCCGCAGTCATGGCACCATCGCCAATAACCGCTACTACATTTCTATCTTTTTCTTTTTTGTA
>CANHIV010000224.1 GCA_947460525.1 Flavobacteriales bacterium | reverse complement strand
TTCATGGGCAACTTGAAATTGTTTGAACTGAAAGGGCTTAGACATCGCGGTCCGCTTTGCGCTCCTGCCAAGTAGCGTATCCGCCTGCTTGTGGCTTTCTGTCTTCGGGTATTTCTCGGAGGGGCTCACAGGGCTTCAAGGTCTCGTGCAATTCTGCCGGAAGACGCTGGTACCAGCCTGTCCCCTCTTGCTTCCACTTCAACATTTCATCACTCACGGGCTTCACGACTTTTCCGGGGTTGCCCACCATCACGGATCGAGGAGGGACAATGGTATCGGCCGGAACAAAGGTCAATGCGCCGATGATGCACTCATCACCTACCTCTACCCTGTCCATCACCACGGCATTCATGCCGACCAAAGTATCTCTGCCAATGTTGGCACCATGAATGATGGCGCCGTGCCCAATGTGGGCGCCTGATTTCAGGGTCAAGGTCACGCCTGGAAATTGATGGATGGTACAATTCTCTTGGACATTGCAACCATCTTCGATCACGATCATTCCCCAATCGCCGCGAATCGCGGCACCTGGGCCGATGTACACGTTTTTGCCAATGATGACATTGCCGGTGACCACCGCCTGGGGATGCACGTAACTCGACTCGTGCACTACCGGTATATATCCGTTGAAGGAGTAAATCATACGCGCTCCAAAACAACGGCAAATCCTTGTCCAACACCGATACACATGGTGCACAAGGCAAATTTCTTTTGACGCAAATTCAATTCAATCGCAGCGGTATTCACAATGCGGGCACCACTCATTCCGAGCGGGTGTCCCAATGCGATGGCGCCGCCGTTCACATTCAATCGGGGATCATTGTCCGCCATGCCCAACGCGCGGGTGCAGCTCAATACTTGCGCAGCAAAGGCCTCGTTGACTTCGATAATGTCCATTTGATCCAAGGTCAATCCGGCGCGTTGCAACGCCAACTTGGACGCTTCAACGGGACCGATGCCCATGATGCGGGGCTCAACGCCGCTGACGCCAGTCGAAACAATGCGCGCCAAGGGTTGGCAACCGGTCTTCTTCAATCCCGCTTCGCTCATGATCAACACCGCGGCTGCGCCATCATTCAAGCCCGAAGCATTTCCAGCGGTAACACTACCGCCCTTTCTGAATGCGGGTTTCAATGCGGACAAACCTTCGATGCTACTTGAAGCCTTGATGAATTCGTCGTTTTGGAAAACCTTGGGATCCCCTTTCTTTTGCGGAATTTCCACAGGCACAATCTCACGCGACCAGCGACCCTCGGCTTGCGCACGAGCGGCTTTCAATTGCGAGTTCAAGGCAAATGCATCTTGGTCCTCACGACTGATGTTGTGCGCTTCTGCCAAATTCTCAGCGGTTTCTCCCATCGCTTCAACCCCATACACCTCTTTCATTTTGGGATGGACAAAACGCCATCCGAAACTCGAATCAAACATCTGGGCATCGCGACCAAAAGCCGACGATGTTTTGGAAATCACCCAAGGACCACGCGTCATGTTTTCAACACCACCCGCCACAAAAATATCGCCCTCTCCACAATGTACAGCCCGCGCGGCATGTGCGATGGCATTCATTCCCGAAGCACACAAACGATTCACCGTCTCACCGGGAACCGATACGGGATAATCCGCCAAAAGCAAAGCCATGCGCGCAACATTGCGATTGTCCTCCCCCGCTTGATTGGCGCAACCCATGATCACATCGTTGATTTCTGATGGGTTCAACGACGGATGTTTTTGAAGGATTCCTTTTAAAACAACAGCAGCCAAATCATCCGTTCTCACGGGAGCCAGAGACCCTGCGAAATTTCCAATTGCGGTGCGCACACCCTCCACGATAAATGCGTTCATAATGCGATATTAATTCCTGCAAAGATGATAGAAATCCGTATTAGTTTTGACACATGGAGAAAAAAGAAAGACCCTTGATTTTGGTCACCAATGACGATAGTTATCACGCCAAAGGAATTCAATCTTTGGTATTGGCCATGTCCACGCTAGGCGAAGTGGTAGTTGTGGCTCCCGACAAGCCGCAGAGTGGCATGGGACACGCCGTCACCATTCACCATCCCATTCGTGTGCACAAGATTGAATTGCCATACGCAGACCGCGCTTATGCTTGTTCTGGAACACCCGTGGATTGCGTGAAAATGGCCTTGTACACCCTTTTAAATAGAAAGCCGGATATCGTAGTGAGTGGGATCAACCATGGTTCCAACTCCTCCATCAATGTCATTTATTCAGGAACCATGTCAGCGGCTGTAGAAGGCGCTGTAGAGGGTATTCCATCGGTTGGCTTTTCGCTCTTGGATTATGATCCAGATGCAGACTTCAGCGCATCCATGAAAGTGGCCATTGAGATTGTGGGGCAAATTTTAAATGACCATCATTTTCCAGAGCATGTATGCTTAAATGTCAATATCCCAAAAGGAAAAGAAATAGCGGGAATCAAAGTTTGCCGACAGGCCCATGGCATGTGGGTGGAACAATTTGAAAAGAGAGTGGATCCCTTCCAAAAAGACTACTATTGGATGACAGGAGAGTTCATCATCAAAGACAAAGGCGAGGACACCGATCAACATGCTTTGGAAAATAATTTTGTTTCGGTGGTGCCGGTTCAATTTGATCTGACTGCCCATCATGCCATTGCGCATCTTCAAAATTGGGACTTGGCATGAGCAGAATTTCCAAACACAAATTCGATACGGTTCCTGCAGGCATTGCCGTAGGCATTTTAGGGGCACTTTTGGGATTTGTCCTTTTTGGATTGGTTTTCACCTTGGGTACATCTACCAACCTCGCAACTTTCTTTCATGACTTGCTTTACGGCATCACAGCCATGTACCAGGACAAAGTGGTAACGATTTCAATTTTGGGAGACGTTGCGCTGTTCTATTTGTTCATACGAATGGAATGGTACCAAATGAGTCGAGGCATTTTATATGTGGTGATTTGCAGTGTTCCAGTAGCGCTTTATTTCTATTGAGATGAAAGTATTCTTGATTGCTGGAGAAGCCTCGGGGGATTTGCATGGCAGCCATTTGGCAAAAGCATTGCGAACAGAAAACCCCCAAATTCAAATGACAGGATGGGGCGGAGACAAGATGGCTGAAAATGGTGTAATCATCCAAAAGCATTTTCGCGAATTGGCCTTCATGGGATTTGTTGAAGTATTGATGAATCTCTCCACCATTCGCAAAAACTTTCAATTGATCAAAGAACAAATATTAGAATTTGCTCCCGATAAAATTGTCTTTATTGACTACCCCGGTTTCAATCTTAGATTGACCCAATGGGCGAAAGAACAAAGCATAGAAACACATTATTATATCTCCCCAACCATTTGGGCCTGGAAAGAAGGTCGAGTGGAAAACATCAAGAAGTACGTAGATCACATGTACTGCATTCTTCCATTTGAACCCGCCGTTTACAAAAAGCACAACTACTCCGCTGAGTTTGTTGGACACCCTTTGTTAGACGATTGGGCTGCACATCCAGACTCGAAGGAACCTTCCAAAGATTTTATCGTTTTGGCCCCT
>CANHIV010000223.1 GCA_947460525.1 Flavobacteriales bacterium | reverse complement strand
GATTCTGCGATAACGGTGTGTGCATTGACGATGGCATTTTCAATTTTGCTATTGATAATTTTCACGCCTTTTTCCAATGATACATACGGACCTACGATGGCGTTTTTCAAAACAACATCATCGGCAATAAAACAAGGAGGAATGACTTGTGAATTTTCTCCTATGTTCATTGCCGTTGCGTATTGCGGCTCATAGCCCAATATTTTTTGATTGGTTTCTACCACGGCGTTTTTGTTTCCGCAGTCCATCCAATCGTTGACAGTACCAGGTGTAAATTTTGCACCTTGCTTCATCATATTGCGAAGGGCATCGGGCAATTGGTATTCACCGCCATTGGTGATGTTGTTATCAATCAGGTATTGCAATTCTCTTTTCAGCCAAGCGCCATTTTTAAAGTAATAAATGCCAATCATGGCGAGGTCGCTTACAAAGGTTTGGGGTTTTTCCACAAACTCCTGAATGGTACCATCCTCATCGGTAACCACCACACCAAATTGGCGGGGATCGTCGATGCGTTGGCACCACAGCATGCCGTCAGCGCTTTCATCCAAACTAAAGTTGGCTTTGAAAAGTGTATCGGCAAAGGCAATGGTCACAGGTCCTTCAAGATGATCAGCAGCGCACAACACAGCATGTGCAGTTCCGAGCGCTTGGTCTTGGTAATGGATGCTTCCTTTGGCACCCAATTGCGCTGCGACTTCTAATAAATGCTTTTCGGCAGCTTCGCCAAAACGACCCGTAACGAAGGCAATGTGCTCTACTTTCTGATCACTTACCTTGACGATTTCTTCCACCAACCTTTGTACAATGGGTTTTCCCGCTACGTGAATCAGCGGTTTGGGGGTGGTTAGCGTGTGAGGTCTCAGGCGTTTGCCCATTCCTGCCATCGGCACAATTACGTTCATTTTAAGTCGCTTTTAGAACCCAAAGAAAAAGAAGAAGCCCGTACGAAATACGGGCTTCAGGCTGAGTAATCAACAATGTTTGGTTGACGTATCGTTATTTGGTAATGGCGTACTTTTTTTGGTATTTGTCATACAAATCCTCTTGCTTGTTGCGCACAGTGATGTCTCGGCCATCGATAAATGCACGGGTAACCTGGTTGGTGCGCATGTCGAGGGCATCGCCTTTTGAAAGGAAGAAAGTAGCACTTTTCCCCACTTCAATGGTCCCGTAATTTGCATCAATTCCCAATATCTTGGCGGCATCACCAGTGAGCGCTTGCACTGCTTTTTCATAAGGCAATCCATGTGCTACAGCGGTACCTGCCAAGAAGGGTAGGTTGCGTGAATTCATGGCTTCCATGTCTCCTGAATTTTGAAAGCAAAACAAGATGCCTGCATCATGAAGTTGTTTGGCCAATGTGAATGGGGCATCAATTTCATCACCTGAGAAACGGGGTAGGCTATGCACCCTTGGAATCATAACCGATACATTTTCCGCTTTCAACAATGGCGCTACCCATGGGGCATCGTATCCGCCGATGATGGTCAAATGGGCAACGCTATTTTTCTTTTTGAATTTAACGACTTCGGTTATTTGGCGCTCATCTTCAGCGCGAACATACAAAGTAGCTTTTCCTTCAATCACGGGACACATGGCTTCCATTCTTGGATCAATCTCCACATGATCAGTGCTGCAATAGGCTTTGGATCGATCAAAGAAATTTTGCAATTGATTCACTTCAATGTTGTAGTTTTTGCTGTGTTCAAGTCCAGCGCCAGAGCGGTGGTAAACTGAAGGCCAATTCATGTGAATGCCATCCCCATTTCTGATGACCGCATCTTCCCAGTTCCAAGCGTCCAAGGCAACAACGGAACTTGTTCCTGAGATGACCCCTCCCTTTGGTGTTACTTGAGACAACAAAACACCGTTGCTTCGAACAGTGGGGATGATTTCAGAATCGGTATTGTAGGCGATGATGGAACGGATGTGCGGGTTGTATTCGCCTACCTCATAAAAGTCGCTGGTAGCGCGAACAGCCTCCATTTCTATCAATCCAAGGTTGATGGCTGGCGCGATGAAACCGGGATACAAATGTTGTCCTGTTCCATCGATGGTGACGGCATAGGCACTGGCGTTTAATTTCAATGTTTTGGCATCTGCCACCATTTCGATTTTTCCATTTTTAAAACCGATGGCTGCATTTTCAATCACCTGGCCATTGCCCAAATGAGCGGTGGCATTTATGATTAAAATGGATTGACTTTGCGGTGGTGCAGGCGCATATTGCCCAATAGCAGATAGGGCAATAAAAAGCGCAAAAATATTAGTGATGATTTTCATGGTCGTGTTCTTCAAAGTGATAAATGTCTCCTTCTGAATTGCAATGGAAGTGGCGGCGTTTGCGGCCATTGGGTTTTTGCGGCTGATCACCATTGGCAATGGCTTTTTGCATTTGATCCATCAAAAGTTTGCGCTCATTCCATTGTTCTTGAAATAGGAAACCGTCTTCTTCGCGATCAAAATAACATCTTCCATCTACAAATGTTTTTTCGGCCATGGCATAGACGCTCAATGGGTTGTTGTTCCAGATAACAATGTCCGCATCTTTTCCCGCCTTGAGTGATCCCAATCTGTTGTCCAGATGGAGCATCTTGGCAGGATTTAACGTGACGAATTTCCAAGCTTCTTGCTCGCTCAAATTTCCATACTTCACGGCCTTTGCCGCTTCTTGGTTCAATCGTCTTGCCATTTCTGCATCGTCAGAATTGAACGCTACCACCAAACCTTGACGGTGCATTAGCGCACCATTGTGGGGAATGGCATCTCTAACTTCCATCTTGTAAGCCCACCAGTCACTGAATGAGGACGCTGCGGCACCATGGGCTTTCATCTTATCGGCCACTTTGTAACCTTCCAAAATGTGGGTAAAGGTGTTGATGCGGAAGCCCATGCTATCCGCCATGTGCATGAGCATGTTGATTTCACTTTGCACGTAACTATGGCAAGTGATGAATCTTTTCTTTTCCAAAATTTCCAGCAAGGCATCCATTTCCAAATCTCGTCTGGGTTTGGGCAATGGGTTTTTTGATTTTAGAGAGGCGTTGTAAGCTTTCCAAGCCAACCCGTATTCACGGGCTTGATGAAAATGATCGTAATACACTTGCTCCACGCCCATTCTGGTTTGTGGGAAACGAACGCTATTGAAATCTCCAGCATTGCTTTGTTTGACATTTTCTCCCAAGGCAAATTTGATAAAGCCATCTGCATTTTCAATCAGCATTTGATCACCTGTGTTTCCCCAGCGCATTTTGATAAGTGCGCTTTGTCCACCTATGGCATTTGCACTTCCATGCAACAATTGCGCGGATGTAACGCCGCCAGCCAATTGGCGGTAAATATCAATGTCTTCTGGCCAAACGACACGGGCCTCTTCCACCTCAGCACTGGAAGTTTGGGTATGCTCATTTACGGAAAGCAAAGCGATATGGCTGTGCTCATCAATGATCCCCGAGGTGACGTGTTTTCCTGTTCCGTCAATGACTTGGGCATTGGCTGGAGCAGTAACTTTTCCAACCTGAAGAATTT
>CANHIV010000222.1 GCA_947460525.1 Flavobacteriales bacterium | reverse complement strand
ATTTGATTTACACCCGAGAACTTCGACGTATTCAACCGATACTGGACCCCTACTCTATCATTGGTTATTCATTTCCACCCATTTCTATTTCCTTTGAGCAACATGAGGAAACAGAAGTTTTGAGCGTTTTGGATTGGGCTGAAAAGGAAGGATACATTTGGCCAGATTTTCAAGAGAAAATTTACTTGTGCAATCAATGCTCAGGCGGATTACTCAGTTTCCGTGAAGTTTGCCCCCATTGCAAATCATCCAATACTTACGGTGAAGATTTGATCCATCATTTTCCTTGCGCCTACATTGGGCCCATAAGTGATTTTCAGATAGCAACCCAAACAGATTTGTCCTGCCCAAAATGTGACAAAACCTTGCATCACATTGGTGTCGATTATGACAAGCCTTCTGTACTCAATCATTGCAACAATTGCGACAGTAGATTCCAAGACATTTATGTCAAGGCCAAATGTCTCAATTGTGAAAATGATACTGATGTTCAATACCTGCAAGCCAGAGATATCAATACCTACAAGCTGACGAAAAAAGGTCGTTTGGCCATTACACAAGGTGTTATTGACTCGGTTGATTTTAGCAAAGATGCGCTTCCAGATTTGTTGAATGAAACGACTTTTGAATCTTTGTTGCACTTTGATTGTAAACGGTCAGAAATCTCTGATGAGGTAACCTTCTTGTGCGGTATTTACTTAGAGAACCTTCATGATTTCAGTAGCAAATTTGGTGGTTTTAAAAAACAATCTATACTTCGTGAAATCTCCCAAGAAATAAAAGGAGAAATGACAGAGTTGGATTACATCACATTGAGTCCAAACGGAATATTCATGTGGACACAAAGAATGATTGAAGAGGTAGAAGAAAACAATCCGCACGAACGACAAAAAATAGCCCACCGCATTCGCAAATTGGTGCATTAAAATTTTGATCAATTTGACATTAACATCAAGTTTGCCAAAATGGATTTAAAAGAAAACAACGACGCCATTGCGCTTATTCATGAAGTAAAAAGAAATTTAACCAATCAATGAATTTCGTAGACAATTTTGTCAGTTTCGCAACCTCCATTGGTTGGGCAAAATTTGTCCGTTACTTTTACTTTTTTGTAGTTTTCGAATTTCTACGATTTTTTGTTCTTGAGTTGTTTGTCTTGCTGTTGTGGCAATTTACCCATCGTTTCAGAAGAGAAAGAATGACCAAAGCGCAACATGAGCTTTGGACGAGAATGCCCTTGATATCCATTATCATTCCTGGAAAAAACGAAGGAAAGCACATTTACAAATTGGTGCAATCATTAAAAGCGCAGACCTACAAAAACTATGAAGTTATTGTTATCGATGATGGAAGTGATGACGATACTGAAAGAATTTGCAGAAACCTTCAGCAAAAAGGATTTATCGATTTATTCATAAGAAATGAGGTGCGAGGAGGTAAGGCTTCCGCTGCCAATTTGGGTTTGCGTTTTTCAAAGGGCGAGTTTATTGTGCATCTCGATGCCGATTGTTCTTATGACCCACGAGCCATTGAAAACATCATACGTCTATTTTATTTCGATAGTAAAATTGGTGGGATTGGAGGAAACGTGCAGGTAAGAAACTACAAAGAATCTTTGGCCGCTACTTTTCAAGCCATTGAATATTTTGACAGTATTTCGATAGGAAGAATTTCTAGCAGCGAATTGGGCATCTACCGTGTAATCAGTGGTGCGTTTGGTGCATTTAGGAAAGAGGCATTGGATAAAATTGGGGGATGGGACATTGGGCCTGGGCTTGATGGCGACATCACGGTCAAGCTGAGAAAGATTGGTTACAAAGTAAAATACGAACCCACCGCCATTTGCAAGACCAGCGCTCCAGACACCTTTAGAAAATTGGCCAAGCAAAGATTGCGTTGGGACAAATCTTTGGTTCGATTCCGACTGCGCAAACACATTGATGTTCTTCTACCCACCAAAAACTTTACTTGGCTCAATTTCATCTCCTTTGTAGAGAACATTGTCTACAATTTGGTACTGAATTTCAAATGGTATTTTTACATCATTGACATCATTTTTAATTTCACGTCACTGTTACCATTCATCGTTCTTACCAATCTTTGCTTATACTCTGTCAACTATTTGGTGAAATTTGTTTTGTTCTCGATGTTCCGATTGAATCAGCGTGAGCCCATTTCCTATTTCCTTCCGTACCTTCCTGGTATGGTCCTCTACTTTGGCTATTTCCTGCGATTTACCAGAACCATTGCTTACCTCCAAGAATTGATTTTCAAATCGTCGTACAATGATCCTTGGAACCCGCACAAGTCATCCAAATTCGCCAAACAGATGCGTCTTTAGTTATTGAATTTGGTGTAGTTTTACTTCATGGCATTAAACACGGTATTCTCTTGGTTCATTACCAAAAGAACGCATCAAATAGAACTATTCATGAAACACCCGATAGAGGTGCAAGAAGAATTGTTCTATTATTTGATTGAAGAAGCTGGTGCCACACGATTTGGTTTTGATCACAATTTCCAGCAGATTAAAAACATCAATGACTTCAAAGAGAATGTGCCCATTAGAACTTATGAGCAGTTTCGACCTTACATTGATAAAATAAAAGACGGCGAGGAGCAAGTAACTTGGCCGAGCAAAGTCAAGTGGTTTGCAAAAAGTAGCGGGACAACAGATAACAACAGCAAATACATTCCAGTTACACAAGAGTCATTGGATGAGTGTCACTACAAAGGAGGCAAGGATTTGCTTTCTATTTACTACCACATACAACCAACGGCCAAATTGTACAATGGTAAAACATTGGTTGTAGGTGGGTCATCTAAAATTGTCCATGATCATCAAGGAAAACTGACCGGTGATCTTTCTGCCATCATCATCGATAATTTACCCAGCTGGGTGGAGAACAAAAGGACACCATCCAAAGAGATTGCTCTCATGGACAATTGGGAGGAGAAATTGGAAGCCATGGCAGAAGCAACGATGAATGAAAACGTGACCAACATTGCGGGTGTGCCCAGTTGGACATTGTTATTGCTTCAAAAAATTTGCGCAAAAAAAGGGGTTACATCCATCCATGATGCTTGGCCCAATTTCGAACTGTACATGCACGGTGGTATCAGTTTCTTACCGTACAAAAGTCAATTTGAAGCTTTGTTTTCACAGCCCGTTCACTTTATGGAAACCTACAACGCGAGTGAAGGCTTCTTTGGTATTCAAGATAGGAAAGACGCAGATGACATGCTACTGATGTTGGACTATGGCATCTTTTACGAATTTATCCCAATGGATCAACTTCATCAGGAGCAACCTCAAACATTGGGTCTAGGTGAAGTAGAAATTGGACCGTCATATGCCGTTGTAATATCTACCAATGGAGGGCTTTGGCGATACTTAATAGGCGACACGATTCGATTTACAAGTATTCAGCCTTTTAGAATAAAAATTACGGGCCGAACCAAACAATACATCAATATTGCAGGTGAAGAATTGATGGTAGAAAATGCAGAGCAGGCACTGCATCAAACTTGCACAAAGCACCAATGTTCCAT
>CANHIV010000221.1 GCA_947460525.1 Flavobacteriales bacterium | reverse complement strand
TGCTTCGTCGCTTGCTGCTGGAAAAAATAACTTCTCACTTTTTACGGTAACGCCTTTTGCCAATACATACCTCACAAATTTTGCTATTCAGGCCATGGCATCAGAGAATTTAGGTATGGATGCCCAAACAGATATGCTCTGTATTTCCTATTCTACACCTGACATTGCCGGTCATTCGTTTGGCTTGCGTTCAGTTGAATTGGAAGACATGTACTTGCGATTGGACATTGAGATTGCACGATTGATTTGCACGCTAGAAAAACAATACGGCAAAGATGGATTTGTGTTGTTTTTAACGGCTGACCACGCCGTGGTTCCTGTTCCTCAATATTTGATCGATAAAAAGTTGCCTGGCGGTTATATGTTCGTCAAAGAGCCACTTGAATTGTTAAAAAAGGCGACTACTGAAAAATTTGGTGCTTCGTTGGTCTTGTGCGAAGAGAATCAAAACATTTATTTGGACCATGAAAAAATAGCAGAACTTCATATGACCATTGATCAAGTGGCTGAATTCGTAGCGAATCAAATTCGCTCGTGGCAAGGGGTTAAAGCAGTGTACACACCCACAGATTTGAATGCGGCCGCGAGAGATCAATGGCAAGCGATGGTCTTAAAAGGGGTTCACCCAAAAGAAAGTGGTGATGTGGTGTTTATTCTTGAACCGGGTTATTTAATGAAAGAAATGGATAACCCTGCAGCACATAAAGGGACTAGCCATGGTTCCGCATTTAACTATGACACCCATGTCCCACTGCTTTGGTATGGTGCAGAAATTCCTGCTCAGGATGTGTTTCGCCCCATTGAAATTACAGATATCGCGGCGACATTGTCTCACATCCTTCAACTTCAGCGCAGTGGCGCGATGACAGGATCACCGATCTTAGAGGTTCTGAGTGGTGACAAATGATTTCTTTTTCCGCCGAATGACTTTTAGGATTTCTAAACACATCGTAAAACATAAGGCAGCACAAATGGCATAAAATGTATCTAGATGTCCAGGATAAGTCATGTGGAAAATAGCGCTGATCTCAGGCACGCTGAAAACGATAATCATCAGAATAATGGCCGCAAGAAAAATGAATTTTGCCGATTTGTTTTTACTCGTAAAACGAGATAAAATGCTGCGCGACATTGAAAGTTTTGACAAAACCATGAGTAAATTTGCAGTGACCAATGCGATAAATGTGATTGATCTCAACTGCAGTTCAGAACGTCCGCCATACCTCGAAAATAGATAAACGAGAAGCACAGATCCGAACAATAACAGTCCGTCAACGACCGATTGAGTGATTTCTGTTTTTCCAAAAAAACGAGCATTTGATTTTCGGGGAGGATGTTTCATGATGTCTTTTTCTTCTGCTTCTGATTCAAAGGCAATTGAGCTCACAGGATCGATGATGAGTTCCAAAAAAACAATATGCAAGGGCATTAGGATGAGGGCAAGGCTCGGAACAAAGGCAGGCAATAAAGTTAGACCGATGATGGGGATGTGAATGGCAAGAACATAGGACATGGCTTTTTGTAAATTGTCATAGATCCTTCTTCCTGAGCGGATGGCGCGAACAATTGAGTTGAAGTTGTCATCGAGCAATACCAATGAGGATGCTTCACGGGCAACATCTGTCCCTTTCAATCCCATGGCTATACCAATGTTTGCCGCTTTTAATGCGGGAGCATCATTCACACCATCGCCTGTCATGGCTACAATTTCTCCAGATGACTGCAATGCAAGTACGATGCGCAACTTTTGTTCTGGCTTAAGTCGTGCAATGATTTCAGTATGCGAAAGCCGTTGGCGAAGTTGTTCATCCGTTAACGCGTGAATGTCTGATCCAATGAGCAATTCGGCCGAGCTTAAACCAATTTCACTTCCAATGGTTGCGGCAGTTTCGGGATGGTCACCTGTTAACATAATGATGCGAATTCCAGCAGTGCGGCATTCATTGATTGTGTCGGAGACCTCTTTGCGAACAGGATCGGAAAATGCCACCAAACCTAAAAATGAAAAAGAGAACTCCTCTTGGGTTTCAGGCAATGATGCTGAATCATGGCTTCCCTCTGCAACTCCCAAAATCCGCATCCCCTTGCGTGCCAACAGTGTTAGTTTTTTTTGCCATGCTTTGATTTCGTGCTCATTGAGATGACACAAGTGAAAAAGTGTTTCTGGTGCTCCTTTTGCCGCAATGACACGTCCAACTGAAGCGCTATATACCAAAGTCATAGCCGTGAGCTTGGAGCTTAAGGCATACTCCCTTTCAAGTAAAAGAGTACGAAGATGAATGTCTTTGGTATTGTATGCGTGTATTGCCCGTTCCATGGGGTCATGCGCATGTGCAATGCAGGCCAATTTGGCGAAGACCATAAGCCTGTTCTCGCCGTCGATGGTACTTGGAACGACTGCTCCAACAACCATCTTATTGCATGTAATGGTGCCTGTTTTGTCGCTGCAGAGCACGGTTGCGGAACCAAGTGTTTCAATAGCTGATGATTTTCGAGTCAGCACATTTGTTTTGCTCAGACGCCAAGCACCCAAAGCCAAAAATACGGTCATGATTACTGGAAACTCCTCTGGAAGTATGGCCATTGCCGCTGATAGTCCATTTAAAACTGCTTGTATAAAATGTCCTTGTGTAAAATAAAAGAGCAGAACGACACCAACGCATATTCCCGCACCAATCATACTTAACCATTTAATGAATCGGCCCAATTCACTTTGAAGTTTTGTTGGTTGAGGTTGAATGGCATTCAATGAACTCCCGATTTTTCCAAATTCAGTTTGTAGGCCAGTTGATTCAATTTCGAAAATGGCTCTGCCTCGGGTAACAAGGGTTCCTCCATAAATGTGATCCCCACATTTTTTTTGAAGGGCAAGCGCTTCGCCAGTAAGCACGGATTCATCGACTTCCAATGAATTGACTTCAATCAATGTACCATCCGAAGGTATTCGGTCACCTTCGTTCAATGAAACAAGGTCCCCAACGACAATTTCACGACTTGGAATACGGATGAATATACCATCTCGCTCCACAAGAGCTTGAGGTGCGGCCAAATGGCGAAGGGCCTCGAGTGCTTTCTCGGTTTTTCTATGCTGCATAAAAGTGATTGCAATGATGATGCTAATGGTGGAAAGGAGAATCACTCCTTCACTGAAGTCTCCAAGTATCATGTACAATGTGGCGGAAGACAATAGGAGTATGAACATCGGTTCACGAAGCACCTCTTTTAAGATGCGAAACATACCGCTTGATTTGGCAGCTGGGATTTCGTTTGGGCCGCTGTGCATCAATCGTCGCTGTGCTTCTTGTGCGCTTAATCCTGGTTTCATACGTTGCTGTCTTTTGGGTAAAAATGGATAGACAAGAAGGGCTTTTTGATAAGAGTAATGAATGACTTTCCCTTGCTTTTTGACTGATTCTTTCACGAAAAGCGGTAAAATCTGTTGAATAGTGTTGAAAACTTGGTTGAAAACCTTAAGGACCTTAGCCGTCATACCCTCCGCTACATCGTTAAATTTGTAGGTAGTAAGTATTATCAACACAGGACATTATGCTGGGAACATT
>CANHIV010000220.1 GCA_947460525.1 Flavobacteriales bacterium | reverse complement strand
TGGAGTATCCTTGGGCTACTTTTAATACAATGGGAAGTGCTACCAATGGGACAGGACGTTTTGATATTGCAAAATTGAAACCGGGTCAATACGCCTTTGGATTTCATTCGGGGGCTGTGCTCATCGGAGAGGTGAATCGATCCAATGCTAAGGACATGTTCACCATTGATGCGCAACACTTATTGGCCAATACTGCGGTGGAGGATTTGCGCATATACAGCATGGAAGGGAAATGTATTCATTCTCAGCCCAAAGTGGCTTTTGGAGACAACATAACATTGCCCCTGAACCAACAGTTTTTACTCGTCGGAAAAGTTTCTGGCGAGCAACAAGTACAGAAAATTATTTTACATTAGGACCATGAAGATCATTTGTATTGGAAGAAATTACGCAGACCATGCCAAGGAATTGGGCAATGCTTTACCGACAGAACCTTTGTTCTTTTGCAAGCCCGATTCGGCTATACTTCCCAAGGGAAATCCCTTTTTTATTCCGGATTGGACCAAGAGCGTGCACTACGAAGTAGAGTTGGTATTTAAGGTAGACCGATTGGGCAAATACATCCAACCGGAACATGCGATGAAATACATTTCCGCATTTTCTTTGGGAATTGATTTTACAGCACGTGATATTCAGGATGAATTAAAAGCCAAAGGGCAGCCGTGGGAAAAAGCCAAGGGATTTG
The DNA here is from genome assembly GCA_947460525.1 of Flavobacteriales bacterium. Classification (GTDB taxonomy): domain Bacteria; phylum Bacteroidota; class Bacteroidia; order Flavobacteriales_D; family Sanyastnellaceae; genus CAMCTV01. The sequence continues at coordinate 2,881 of CANHIV010000220.1, read as the reverse complement.
ATGGGTCAGCTGTTGTGAGTGAAGAATGGATGGATATTTCGGAATTTGATGCGTCCAATCTCACCTTTGGATTGAAGAAGAATGGAGAGTGGGTGCAACAAGGAAATGTATCCGACATGATATTTAAGTTGGATACCATTGTGTCTTATGTGAGTCAGTTCATGACCTTTAAAATTGGCGATTTGATTTATACCGGTACACCAGAGGGTGTAGGTCCTGTTGCCAATGGCGATGTATTGGAAGGGTACATTGGAGACAGAAAGATGTTTGAATTGAAAATCAAATAAACATGGCAGCTGTAACCTACGTTTCATTGGGGGAGAATTGTTTGATTGATGAAATCCTCAAAGACTTTCATCTTCGCAAAGAAACATATCCCTTTGGGAGTGGAAGGTTCAATATTGAATATATACGACAGATATGTGAAGAGGATTTGGCGCATTTTTTAGATCCTAACTTTTTGCGATACGCGGAAGTGGAGGGTATTCAAGTTGTCAAAAATGACTATTATACTTTTGAGAATGACATCTATGAGTCGACCGTATGCGACGCGGTGGAGTTTACGCACCACAATGTTTTGGATCCCAAGGTGAGAGAATCGATACAACGAAAAGTTGAACGATTTCGTTTGGCATTAAGTGATCCGCGAGATTATGTTTTCATGTATTATTATCGTTACAGCGAAAAGCGGAATGTGGAAGCCATCATCACTCAATTAAAAATGTGGATGGATGGGGTGGAAAAGAAGTCGGGGGTTCGTCCGCGATTAATTTTTCTGCATCAAGAATTGGTGAATCATTATCAAGATAGCCATTGGAAATACCAGGAACAAGCTTGGGGAATCGAGGTAACGATGTACACCAAACAGGTTTGGGAAGGAGTGGAGAGATGGGCGGCCGCAGATGATCGTGATTTGTTTCGTAAAATGCTGAATCATCCGCCTTTGTTGCAGTTTGTATATGGTGATGATTGGAAATTGGAGCAAAAGAGAAGGAAGCGCGATGCCCATCAAAGGAGATGGCAGTCCATCAAATCACGATTGAAATCATGGTTACAATTGCACAAAAGATAGGACGACCTTGGGTGCGTTTTGCGGGTCTTTGAGATCGGGAAAGTGCAGCACCAATTGTTGGGGGTCAATACCTGCAGAAAGCAACATGCGTTGTATTTCGAGACTTCTATTGCGTGCCAATTCTAAATTGATACTTGTGTTGATGTCATCATTGGCAAATCCATGAATGATGATTTTCCATTTTGGATTTCTGATCAAAATATCCATCACCTCATTGAGCATCATGAGCGATTCTGAATTGATGGAATAGTCGTTTTTTGCGAAATTGATTTTCACATCATCGGGAACATCAAAAGTGGTGATGGGTAGGTAAATCAAGTCATCCGTTGCAGCAACACTATTTAAGTTTTGAGATTGGGTGATCAGTGCAATCATCGTTTTCAATTCAGCTACCTCTTTTTCCAATTGGGCAATTCTCTCCATCGGCGCTTGAAGAGAATCCAACTTGGTCATCATGAGCAACAAAGTTTTTTGTTGATCCAAGATCATTTGTTGGAGATCCAAATTTTGTTCATTGACAAAATTGAGCGACGAGAGGTCTTCAATAAACAGCGGTTGCTGTTGCTTGTAATTGTATAGATCCAGATAGATACCTTCTTTGAAATCAAAGAAATTGGTGTCCGATTGGCACCACCCCAATGTAGTTATGAAGAACAACAAAAGAGTAGTGGTGCTTTTCATTTATCCGTTGGTGTTGCGGGGATTTCTGTTCTGTAACATTGGAACAAAAGCACATTTGCCGTGGCTTTCAATGATGAATTCGCCGGAGGCATCTTCATGAATCACGAGCATGGATTGTTCGTTGCCGTGGTCAAACGGAATCACCATTCTTCCGCCCGGCTTGAGCTGTAGCAAAAGCTCTTCAGGGATTTCAGGTGTGGCGCAAGTGATGATGATGCGATCAAAGGGCGCAAATGAAGGTAGGCCTTTGTAGCCATTGCCGTAGGTCAAATGCGCTTTGACTTTCATTTTGGTAAGTAGATTTTTGGAAAAGTCGTGCAAAGATTTTTGTCTTTCGATAGAGAAGACCTTGGCCCCCATTTCAAAGAGCACGGCAGTTTGGTAACCTGAGCCCGTTCCAATTTCGAGCACCTTCATCCCCGATTGCAATTGGAGCAATTCCGATTGTGTTGCAACCGTCATGGGCGCAGAGATGGTTTGTTCGACGCCAATAGGAAAGGCCATGTTTTCGTAGGCATATTCGACAAAAGCCGACTGCAAGAAGAAATGACGGGGAACCCGGTCCATTGCTTGCAAAACGTTATTGTCTTTGATACCCAACACCGCCAGCTCACGCATCAAGCGCTTGCGCATTCCCTTGTGTCTAAAATCGTCCACCATCTCCATTCAACGAAGATAAGGGGAAGAGGGGATGAGGGGAAGCGGGGATGGGGATTTTAATTCACAAATTGATTTTGGAAAAGATTGGTCGATTCTCTTCGTATTTTTGCAACGCTGGCTCCGTAGTTCAATGGATAGAATAAGCGTTTCCTAAACGTTTGATATGGGTTCGATTCCCGTCGGAGCTACCATTTTTAATCCTCTCCCGCAGGGAGAGGATTTGTGATTTTAATGTTCGATTCCCGTCGGAGCTACTTGTAATAACCACCTTTCGGGTGGTTATTTTTTTGGTATTGTTTTTTCCACCACCCTTCGGGTGGCAGAATGATGGGGCCTCTCCCGCAGGGAGAGGATTTGTGATTTTAATGTTCGATTTCCGTCGGAGCTACTTGTAATAACCACCTTTCGGGTGGTTATTTTTTGGGTATGTTTTTCCACCACCCTTCGGGTGGAAGAAAGATGGACCTT
>CANHIV010000219.1 GCA_947460525.1 Flavobacteriales bacterium | reverse complement strand
TTTGTTGTTGGGTACAAAAACGAGAACGCGCTGTTCGTCTTCCGGTAGACCGTCATTAACGGATGTCCATTGATGGTTCATTATTTGCCTGTGAAAACGGGATTTCTTTTTTCTAAAAAGGCTTGCACCCCTTCTTTGTGATCTGCTGTCTGTCCGGCAATGAGCTGAAATTCGAGCTCAGTTTGGAGTTGCTCTGCTAAATTTTGATTCATGCTTTTCTGCAGTGCAAATTTTGTAAAAGCCAGGCCTTTTGTAGGCATTTGAGATAATTTATTGGCAAGTTTGCTTACTTCATCTTCAAAAGCGTCATCTTCCCAAGCAGCGTATATCATTCCCATGTTCAATGCTTCATCAGCGGAAACTTTTTCGCCCAGCATCATTTGTGCTATAGCACGCTGATATCCAACGAGACGAGGCAGAAAAAATGTTCCTCCGCTGTCAGGCACCAAACCGATTTTGGAAAAGGCTTGGATAAACGAAGCTGATTTTTTGGCCACAACAAAATCGCAAGCCAATGCAATATTTGCTCCAGCTCCAGCGGCAACGCCATTTACTGCGGCAATTACCGGCTTGGGCATTTGTGTAATCTTCTCGATGCTTGGATTGTAGCCCTCTTGGATTATTTTTTTTAATCCTGGTCCCTGCGGATCAATGGCTTCTTGCAAGTCTTGACCCGCACAAAATGCTTTGCCCAATCCAGTTATCACAACACAACGAATATCTTCATTGTGCGTAAACTCCGTGAGAGTCGCATTGAACTCATCTGCCATGTCGCGGTTGAAACTATTGAATTTATCTGCACGGTTCAACTCAATCGTGCCAATGCCATTTTCAATTTTTGAATTAATCCAATTCATGATTTTATTGATAAAAGTTTTTACGACCTTTTTGAAGACGCAACAATATTTGAATGACCATCAAAATGCCACTGCTTAATATTAATACGCCAGGTAATGTTATTTTCCATGTGTCGGTTGCATCATGAATGGGAAAAGCGCGCATCCAAAGGGCATTGGCACCCTGAATAATGCCCATGCCAAGGATGGCCACCAGAAATGTCCACCAAGGTTTTTCTGCTTCCTTCCAAGATTGCGCGATGTTCCCTACGGTCCAAGCCGCAATCCATTCACCTAACCACTGACCTAGATTCAAGCCAAGTAACCACTGCCATTGGTTGGCATTAAAGGTGTTCGCAGTTCCTGGGTTCAGTTGATTGGTCAGTATAAAAAATGAGATTAAAGCTACCTGAAAGAGGATTGTACTTAAGATAGATCGTTTGCCAAAGCAGAACGAAATGATCACGATTCCCGCCCACTCAAAGGGCAAGTAAGGCAATTGCGGCCATCGGGTTGGAATCAAATAAAAGGCAAGTAAAATAATACTCCCCATCAATATCAAAAGGATATTATTGGTAGTTGTTGAGGGGTGAATTTTTGAAGAATGGAATAACATTGTGGCTAAGATAAACCAAAAATCAATTGCCCTTTTGAGGGCGAAGGTAGTGGGCCAACCCTGTTGTAAATGTCATTATGGTTACGGAGGATATGGGCATTAATACTGCCTTGCTTAGCGGTTTATTTTTGGAATCAGAATAAAAGCCACAAAATTGCTTTATGTTATTTTTTTCGGTCAAACTGCTCGCTTAGTTCCCGGCCTTGCTCATTTTGAAATTCAAGTGTCCATTCATCGGTGACCGTAGTTTCCAGCCAAATGTTTCCGCTTCTTCTAAATACTTGAACATGCAGTCCCAAAGTATCTTCCATTTGCTTTTCCAAAGCTTGTACCGTAGTTTGGTTGGTAAAGGACACGGCCTGTTCATTTTGGATGGTGATCAATTCGGAAACTTTGGGGTTGTTAACGATCATCTCCTTTTTGGTATTGCCCTGTTTGGCAACATGCGGAACAGTGAAAAACTCCCATTTTAAAAATGGAAATAGCTGGCTGAATGCAGCTTTAATTTCGTCAACACTGGTGGTTGGAGTAAGGAGAATGGTGAAATTTTGCACAACTTTTTATATTGAAGCAAATGTCCACGCAATAGGATATATAAGCATTTGAGGCTTGTCAGTTGATGGTCTGACAATTGTCAATATTTATCAATCCTCTCGTTGATTTTGAATTTGATAAAGACGATAATAGGCGCCTTTCAATTTCAAAAGATCCATGTGATTGCCATTTTCTGTCAATTGACCTTGATCAAGTACCAAAATTTGGTTGCAGTGTTGAATAGAGGAAACTCGGTGAGAAATAAATACACTGGTTTTGTTTTCCATTCTTTTTTTGATTCCTTTTAAAATGAGTTCTTCCGTTGCAGTATCTACGGCGGAAAGACAGTCGTCAAGAATCAAGATTTGGGGATTTTTAATGAATGCCCGAGCAATGGAAATTCTTTGTTTTTGTCCGCCACTCAAATTGATGCCTCGTTCTCCTAATAAGGTTTCCCATTTTTCGGGGAATCTTAAAATATCATCTGCAACACCGGCATCTTTTGCAGCATCAATCATGTTCTTTTCATCGGGGTTTGAAATCCCAAAGTTGATGTTGTTTGCTATTGTATCGGAGAATAAAAATACTTCTTGTGGTACCCAGCCAAGACTTTGGCGAATATTGAAAATATCGTGTTCTTGAATTGGAATGTTGTCGATGAAAATCTGTCCGGAATCTGCTTCAAGAGATCGGGTAAGCAATTGAAGAATGGTAGATTTGCCGGAACCTGTTCTTCCAATGATTCCCAATGATTCACCGGCTTTTATTTCAAAGCTTAGTTCCTTGACGCCATGTATGCCGGTATCGGGATAGCGGTAACTCACATTTTCAAAACGAATGTCACCTTTTATTGGGGCAAAATGCGAGGGTTTATTTTTTATTATGGGTCGAGCATTTAAAAACTCATTGATTCTTTGTTGCGATGCTTCGGCCTTTCTCACAAGAGAAGTTACCCATCCAACGCTGGCAAAAGGCCAGGTAAGTTGGTTGACATAAAAAACAAACTGAACAATGGTTCCGATGGTGATGTGCGCTTTTTGCACTTCGATCGCGCCAATATAAATGGTTAGGATTGTACTTAGTCCAACCAGGATGCTGATAACCGGCATGAAAAGCGCATCTGCCTTTACGAGGTGCATTTGATCCTTCTTGTATTGATCGCTTTCTTGTTGAAAGGTGTCTCCAAGATTCTTTTCCCTTCTAAATGTTTTGATGACCCTAATGCCACTGAACGTTTCTTGAACGATAGTGGAAAGTTTGCTCTGTTGTTTTTGAACTTTCTCTGTGCGTCGATTGATGACCGTGCTCACATAAAAAATACCCAACATCATAATGGGCAATGGCCCAAGGGTGTACATGGTTAATATCGGACTAATGCGCCACATAACAACCGCGCAAAGCGTTATCAGAACTACCAAGTTGATAGTGTACATAACAGCAGGTCCAACATACATTCTAACCCGCGAGACATCTTCGCTAATTCTATTCATCAAATCTCCAGTTCGATTTTTTCTGTAGAAGCTCGCATCAAGATTTTGGTACTGTTGGTAGATCTCGTTTTTTAGATCGTACTCAATGTGCCTTGACATG
>CANHIV010000218.1 GCA_947460525.1 Flavobacteriales bacterium | reverse complement strand
TCCATGGGCTGCAAGTTGATTGCACACGATACAGCTTTGGAACATAGCCCAATGAAAGAAGTGCAATTGGTGAGCCTAGAAGACATCTATGAGCAAGCCGATTTTATTTCTATTCATTTGCCCTTGGCCAAAGAAAATAAACATTACGCCAACGCACATTTTTTCTCTTCATTCAAAAAACCGATATACTTCATCAATACTGCAAGGGGGCAACACTGTGTAACGCATGACCTTTTGCAAGCATTGAACAAAGGACAAGTCATCGCTGCTGCCCTTGACGTGTTGGAATTTGAAAGTACACAATTAAAGGTAGAGGGAGAAACCCATCCCGATTTTCAAGCTTTGCTTCAACATCCAAAAGTGGTACTCACCCCCCACATCGCGGGATGGACAACAGAATCTTACTACAAATTATCAAAAGTACTCAGCGAGAAAATTCTCAAGAATTTCTCCGCTTCTTGATTACTTGGTCACGCCCTTGGCGCGATCCAACTCCTCATTGTAACGCTCCAAAACACGGTTGGTTTCTTCCAAATCAAATAAGAAAATTCGTTCATCAATATCAAAGCGAAAAGTAGCAAAAGGCAATTCGGCCACCATGTCCTTGAAACCCTCTGGACGTTGATCCATTTGCACATTCAAGTACAAGTCACAACCCTTCTTCCAAGATTTATCTGGAACATTCTGCGTATCAAACTGAATTTTCCTTGACACATACCCTTGATTTTCAAAAGACGCCGTGTACTTCTCATTTTCACGAAGATGAAATTGAAACACGCCCAAAGAATTGGCGTTGATGGTATAACTCTCCTTGGGTCGATCTGTGAGATAAATCGTGATGGTTCCCTTTAATACAAGCGTGGTATCCTCCCGATCATTCATCAATCCTTGAATAAAAAGGCTGTGACCATTGGGGTCTATTTTCAACCACTCTGGCTTTTGCCCCCAACAAAATGTTGATGCAAATAACAAAATAAAAAACGCGAAAATTCTCATATCATCTACTTTTTTCTCTGATTGATTTGTATGCTTTGGCTGCCAACGTCAATATTACGCCCAATCCTACAAGTCCCAAACTTCCCCAAATCCATGAGATGGCGTCCTTATTCACCACAACAAAAACGATGGCAACCAATAAAATGGTCCCCACCTCATTCCACAAACGCATTTTAAAACTTAATGGTGGCAATGTGTTGGATTGGCACTGACGGTAAAGCAATTGGCCTTTCCATTGGTACGCGAGCAGACAGGCAATAAAAAACAACTTCAAATGCATCCATGGCATGGACAAAAAACCTGGGCTCAGATAAAGCAGCCACGGGCCAAATATTAAGGTAAGTATACATGATGGCCAAGTGATGATGTACCACAATCGCTTTTCCATGATTTGGTATTGCGGAATCAGAACAGAACGATCTGATTCAGGCTTCAACTGCGCTTCTGCGTGGTAAACAAATAACCGAAACATATAGAACAATCCAGCAAACCAGGTAACGACAAAAATGATGTGCAGCGATTTCACAATATTGTAATCCATTCCACGAATATAGCAATGTATCTTTGCTATATGAAAGCTGTATTTGCAAAAGACACCCATACCATTACCACCCACTTGGTACTTCCGGAAAACACCAATACTTTGGGAAACCTGATGGGAGGGCAATTGCTCAATTGGTTGGACATCGCAAGTGCCATTGCTGCACATCGCCATTGTCGAAGAGTGGTAGTGACTGCAGCGGTGAACAATGTTTCATTTCAACACCCCATCAAACTTGGAGATTTGGTTGTTATTGAGGCCAAAGTTTCAAGAGCATTTGGTTCGTCCATGGAGGTATTCATGGACATCTTCGTAGAACATGGTTCAACCGGTGAGCGAACAAAATGCAATGAAGCCATTTACACATTTGTTGCTGTGGATCAACTGGGCAATCCCATTCAAGTTCCGGAGTTAACACCGGAAACTGAAATCGAAAAAATCAGATTTGATGGTGCCTTGAGAAGAAGACAATTGCGATTGATATTGGCCGGAAAAATGAAACCCGAAGAAGCTACAGAATTGAAAGCTTTGTTCGAGAGTTGATTCAACCCAAAATACGATTAGCCGCTTCTTTAATTTTTGCCATTGACAAATGGTGAATGCAGCGATCATTCTCGCCGCGACTGCATTTATTTCCTAGCTTAGAACAAGGTTTTGTGCCTCTACCTTCAGGCTCTATTATCACACTACCCTGCCCAGAACGCCATGGATACATGCCCAAACCAGGACGTGTGCAACCCCAAAGAGAAATAATGGGTCGCTGAAAAGCGGAAGCGATGTGCATCAAACCAGTATCTCCACAAACCACCATTTTTGCATTTTTCAATACTGAGGCACTTTGTCCCAAAGACCAAATTCCAACTCCATTGAAAACATTCGAAAGCCCTTCGAGTTGAGCCGCGACTTCCATGTCTTCCTTGCCTCCTAATAAAATTTTCTTGCCAGGAATTTGAGCGATAATTTCTTGCCAATGGAGGATGTCCGGTTTTTTACCAAAATAAGTAGCACCAATAGGAATCGCTGTATAATCTCCCCATTGATTGGGCATTTCATCCTGCTGCGAAAAATAGAACTCAAGCCCCTTTCCATCATCACGCAATCCCAATGTCTTTAGGGTATTCATGTAACGCTCAACAATGTGGGTAATGTGTCCCTTCACTCCCCATTGGATCCACAAAAACTTAGCAAAGTTTCTCTTATCAACGGAAAACGCCAAAGATTTCAATCGTCTTTTTATAATCCGAGAACGAACATTATTCTGCAAATCCACAATATAGTCATACCCTTCTTCTTCCAATGAAGGCAATACCTCTTGCACCGTTTTTTCAAAAGTGAAAACCTTGGCAATTCTGGGGTTCTCAGCAACCACCGCCTTGAATTTATTCTTCACGACAAAGTGAATCTCTGCTCCTCCTTCCATCTGCTCCTGAAGAACGCGCAATACTGGCGAAGTAAGAACGATATCACCAATTGAAGAAAAACGAAGCACCAAAACTTTTGCCTTCACCACCTGCTATCTTGCGATTACTGAGCTTCGTATTTTTCTACAATTCTGCCCGGATGCTCTATCCACATCTCTTGATTGGTAAGACGTGTCAAATTCAAGGTGTCTTTCTCAAAATAGGTAGCCCCCTGAGCAGTCAAAGGCATTTTCAAGGTCACAATAACATTGTTATCCGAATCAATCTCCCACTCACCTGTAATTATCTTCCCATAATTAAAATCTCGCTCCAAGGTGTAATTTTCATTGAACTTCCAAAACACTTCCTCACCCGATGTGATTGAGTCAATAACCTCCTCACCATTTGAACTATAAGATACCAATTTCCAATTTCCGATCACTCTGTTCTTCACTGATCGAAAAGAAATAAATGGCCCATTCTCGTACTTGTGGCAAGCCATTAACAACATAAATAGTCCAATAATCAAAGTCAATTTTCTCATAGTGTTCAATTTTAATCAAATATATCCACCTGAAACACTTCCTCTTTCCCGTTAACATTTAAGTTTGCACAAACGTTTTTTAATTATGTGGATAGACAC
>CANHIV010000217.1 GCA_947460525.1 Flavobacteriales bacterium | reverse complement strand
GGGTTGGAAGATTGCATCACTAAATTTAGATCGCCCATATTTCAAAGGGATACAATCCCCTGATTCTTCATGGAATTTTGATTTCATTGTGGATTATTACCAAACGGGGGCAAAGGATTCTACGACGAGTCAACTTAAAATAAGGTTGGACAATGTGCAAGTGAATGACGGTGTCTTTATTTGGAAGGCTTTGGGAGACAAAGCACCTTATGGCATGTTTGATTCCAATAATATTGCTGTAAGTGAATTGACGGGGCAATTTCAAGATATCCTATGGACAAAAGATCAATGGCAATTTAGGATTTTTGATCTTTCCGCTAAGGAATCATCGGGACTTCAATTGAATTCATGCTCCGCGCTTTTATCGGGCAAAGAACATGAAATGGCTTTTGATGAATGCCAGGTGAAAACGCCCAAGAATGAAATTTCAGGCGCTGTAAAGCTAACTTGGGAAAATAGCCTGAAGAGTTTTGTCGATGATGTGCAATGGAAGGCAGAGTTGACCGGCTATCCGTTGAACCTATCTGAGCTCAAGTATTTTTATGCACCTGCTCAAAATTGGATCAATGAGGCACAGGTTCAATTGGATTTCACCGGGAATTTGAACAATATGAATATTGCTCTTGCTGATATTAGTATGGGAATGATGTCCCACTTGTCGATGAAAGGTTCCGTTCAACATTTATTGGACACCACAGGCATTGCATTGGACATTGATATTGGTCAAATGATTACCCAATCGTCCGATTTACGGGAGTTTGTGAAATGGACAGGTAAAAACACCAGCCTACCAAAAAATCTTGACAATTTAGGTCTAATCGCCTACGAAGGCCACGTGCACGGTGCCAATGATCAATGGAGATTGTACGGTGAATTGACCACGGATTTGGGTCTTCTTCAAGGGGATGTTGATGTTAATGTAGGTAGCAATGAATCTTTTGAAGGATATGTCCAGGCAGACAAATTTTACATTGGCAAGTACTACAATTCAACTGACCTGGAGTATGTGTCAGGAGATTTGAATATTGAGGGCCATGGATTTGATTTGAAGGATTTAGAAATGGTCGTGGATGGCGGTTTGAGCGAATTGCGTTTCAGTGATTATACCTTTTCTGAAATTCAAATAAATGGAGATTTATCCAATCGTTTCTTTTTGGGTGATTTGAGCATGCACGATCCTAATGCAAAATTGGATTTTGTTGGGCAATGTGATTTAAGTGGAAAGGTTCCTGAGGTAACCTGCCAATTGAATGTGGAGCATTTTAATTTCAAGGCCATTGGCGCATTTCCCAATTTACCTTATAGTGCCATTAGCGGTGAAGCATCGATGGATTTTCGGGGATGGAAATGGGACGATTTAGAGGGCGAATTGGAATTGAGAAATGTAATGTATTGCGCCAATGAGCGAGATTTCATCTTGGATTACCTGGCATTGAAGATTGATAGAGCGGATGAATTAAAAATTACGTTGAACTCAGATATTGCAATTGGAGAAGTAAATGGAGACATCAGGTTAAAAGATTTGCCGTCGTCCTTGAAAAATATTATTTCGAAAGTATTGCCGCAATACGAGTGGGACATTCAAAAGCATAGGCCGCAGAAATTTGATTTGGCATTTGAGATATTGGATTTCAGTCAGGTCAATCAAGCTTTTATCAAAGAATTGGGCATTTCACAGAATGCTCGAATTAAAATGCGGGTGGATGAGTCCAAAGATTTTTTTGAAGGACTGTTTACCGCAGATACTATGGCCTACAAGGGCAACAGTTTTTATGGGATGGTATGTGATTTTCAGAAACCAGATGAATTTGTTTACGCGACTTTGCAGTGTGATAGTGTGAAATCGGGTGGTGTGCAATGGGATCAATTGTCCATTGATGCCCGTTCAGAAGGCGAGTTGATATATACGGATTGGGTATGGGGCAATGATAGCACCATGCATGCGGGCGACTTTGGTGGACAATGGAGTTTTGATCAAGATAAAATCACGTTTGAATTTTACCGTGGAGACTTTAGGGTGAAGAAGGAGAAATGGAAGATAGATCATGGCGCGACGATCGTTTATGAGAATGATATTTTTTGGTTCAAGGGAATGGAAGTGCGAAGCAATTGGCAACACATTGCTTTGCATGGCGGTGTGGCTGGGGATCACAACACTCCCTTGATTGCTTCGTTTACCCACGTGAATTTTGATATTTTAAATGCGTTTTTACCCAAGGATATTCAATTCCAAGGGGTGTTGGATGGCAATGTCTCATGCATCAGCGTATTGGATGAACCTGATTTTAACGGAGATATATCGCTGTCAGATTTTGGGGTTAATAAAGTAGTATATGGTGACGTTTGCTTGAAAAGCCAATGGGTGGACTATTTGAAGGCCGTTGAACTGGAAGGAAGTATTGAGAACAAAGAGAAAAAGGTCCTAAAGTTTGAAGGGATGTATTTGCCCTTTGATACATTGAGCCCGTTGGATGTTGATGTCGATTGTGATGATATGGATTTGGCTTTTATCGGATCCTTTGTTGATCCTAAGGTTATTGTTGTGAAAGGATGGATGGACGGTCATATTAAAGTTACGGGGCAGCTGGCTGAGCCGCAATTGCACGGTTATGGAAACATTTCCGATGGGGTAGTGGAAGTAGATTACTTGAAAACCAAATATAAAATTGCTGACCGCATATGGATTGAACCCAACCGTTTCATTTTTGATGAAGTGGAGTTCACCGATGAGAACAATAGCAAGGGAATGCTTACTGGGAGTATTGGACACAAAGCTTTTCAAGAATGGAGTTTTGATTTGTTGATGGACATGGAGAAGCAGCCCATTAAAGTGCTCAATACGACAGCGGAGGATAATCCGGATTACTATGGAAAAGGATTTGCCACGGGCTATTTTAAATTAAAGGGAGATCTTGATAAGTTGGATTTGGATATTGCATTAAAGACGGCCGCTGGAACCAAATTGATTCTTCCAATGAATACCAGTGAAGATATAGAAATGGGTCAATTCATTCGATTTGTTCAGAAGACCAAAAGGGTTGGGGTAGAAGAGAAGTTGGACTTATCGGGTGTAAGTTTGAATATTCAAATTGATGTGACCCCTGATGCGGAGTTGGCCATTATTTTTGATGAGGCAGTTGGAGATGTCATGAGAGGAAGGGGATCTGGACACATTTCTATGGGAATCTCAAAATTGTCAACATTTGATATGTATGGACAAATTGAGATTGCTTCAGGAAACTATCTATTTACGCTGAAGAATTTGATCAACAAAGATTTTACAGTTCAACCGGGTGGAACCATTTCGTGGTACGGAAATCCATACAATGCAGAATTGAAATTGGCAGCAGTTTACAAGGTCAATGCTTCATTGAGTGATGTGCTTACGGACGCCAATTCCAATGGGCAACGTGTGCCTGTGGATTTGATCATGAATCTGAGTGGTAAAATGATGAACCCTGGGGTTGACTTTAACATTCAATTGCCCACAGTTGATCCGATGACGAGAAGCAGGTTTGAAAGTGTGGTTTCCAATGAGCAAGAAAGAAATAGACAGGCTTTTGCATTGTTGGTACTAAGGCAATTT
>CANHIV010000216.1 GCA_947460525.1 Flavobacteriales bacterium | reverse complement strand
TTCCTACTAGAGGCTTGTTGAAATAGGTGGTGTAAAAAGTAACGCTGTCCGCGATATAGCTGGTGGTCTTGATTTTGATAGCATACTTTTTAAATTCTGCATATGTCGAATTTTCATCAAGTCCAGCTCTCTTCCAATTGATATTTCCGCCTTTTCCAATGAATCGTGATGAGGCGGGATAAAAGGTTCCGGTGGTATTGTGAATGACAGAGCTGTCTCCTTTGCTGATACAAATCAATTTGATGTTCTCGAAATCAATGTGTGGTACTGAGTCCATTTTGAAAGCGTAGGTTCCATTTTGGGCTTTCCAACTCACCGCTTCAGACACATAAATGGCTTGATCATTGAAAAAATCCAACGAGGTTTCGAGAAAGGTGGAAATGTGTCTTTTGTTCTTTTTGTCATTCAGAATCCCTTGTATTACTTGGTGCCAAGGCATGAATTGCGGAGCGGGTATCGCTTTCTCGTTAATGGCAATCAAACACAAAATGTATTTTTCAAAGTCAGGAAAAACTTTCACTTTTAGATCCAGCATCAGATCCAACGTTTCAATGATTTTCTTTTCTTGGTCCGCACTAAAAGCAGGGTTCTTAATCCATATGGGTTCCAATTGCTTTTCAATAATGTCCTTCCCACTGCCTTTTTTTTGCTCATTAAAAAGTCCAGACAATTGTTTGATAAACTCTTCCTTATCAGTTGAGAAGTTAACCACTTTTTGCGACCACGCCGAGGGTGCTGCAACAAGCAGAAATAGTGCTATGATGAATAGTTGACGCATGATATTATTTGTATCCCGAAAATAATAGGACTAACGAAAAATCAAGCCATTATATTTTCAATACTTGTTAACGGGAAAGACATTTGGAATTAGGCGCTTTCCTTGCGACCTTTGCGCCAATACAATGATTATGAAAAAAGTTTATATCGTCTCTGCGGTTAGAACACCGTTGGGAAGTTTCGGAGGAGCTTTGTCTTCAGTTTCCGCTACACAATTGGGAGCAGTGGCCATTAAAGGCGCTATTGAAAAAATCGGATTAAATCCCAATGAAGTTCAAGAGGTGATAATGGGGAGCGTTCTTCAAGCCAATTTGGGTCAGGCACCAGCTCGCCAAGCGGCTGTTTTTGCAGGTCTTCCTCACACTGTACAATGTACAACCGTAAATAAAGTATGCGCTTCAGGAATGAAGGCTGTAATGATGGCGGCACAAGCCATTCAATGCGGTGATGCTGATGTTGTGGTAGCAGGTGGTATGGAGAACATGTCACAAGTTCCTTACTACGTTCCAACCAACAGATGGGGAAATAAATATGGCAATGTGCAAATGATTGATGGCTTGGCCAAAGATGGCTTGACCGATGTTTATCACAATTATGCCATGGGAAATGCTGCGGAGTTGTGCGCCAGCGAATGTAACTTCTCAAGAGAAGACCAAGATGCTTTTGCCATCGAGTCATACAAAAGATCACAGGCCGCATGGGCTGCAGGTAAATTCAATGAAGAAATTGTTGGCGTTCCTGTAACCGGAAGAAAAGGGGATGTCGTGATGATCACTGAAGATGAAGAGTACAAGAACGTTTCTTTTGATAAAATTCCAGGTTTGCGTCCAGCTTTTGTAAAAGAGGGTACCGTAACTGCAGCCAACGCTTCAACGATGAACGATGGTGCAGCTGCTTTGGTGTTGATGAGCGAAGAGAAAATGAATGCTTTGGGATTGACCCCATTGGCGCAGGTTACAGGTTACGCAGATGCTGAACAAGCGCCAGAATGGTTTACAACTACACCAGCATTGGCTTTGCCAAAAGCGGCAGCCAAGGCGGGAGTGAATGTTGCTGATCTTGATTTTGTTGAATTGAATGAAGCGTTTTCTGTAGTTGGTTTGGCGAACATTCAAAAAATGAATTTGGATGCTCAAAAAGTGAACGTGAACGGAGGTGCCGTGTCTTTGGGACATCCGCTGGGTTGTTCTGGAGCTAGAATCTTGGTAACCTTGATTCACATTATGAAGAACAACAACGGTCATTTGGGCGGTGCTGCTATCTGTAACGGTGGTGGTGGTGCAAGTGCGGTTGTTCTTTCGAGATAATTTTTGAAGTGCGTTTATTGCCCAAAAATACAATTCCCCGATGGATCATCTATTTTGTAGATGTCATCGGGGTTTCTTTTGCCTTCATCACGGCCTATTTGGTGAGGTTTGAATTTCACCCGCCTCAGAAGGAATGGGCATTGGCGGTTCGTTTTTTTCCTTGGTTAATCGCGGTGTTCTCCTTGTCTTTTTTTATTGGAAAGACGTACGCAGGAATCATTAGATATACGGGAATACAGGAAGCCAAAAGGGTTTTTATCGTCCTGACCACGGCATCGGTTGTTTTGATGGTGTTGAATGTGGCGCGACCCATGTGGGCTGCTGATGGATTGTATTTTATACCCAAGTCCATAGTCGTGCTTACCTACGTCTTTGCCTTGTTTGCATTGCTCATTTTTAGAGCCGGAGTCAAATGGTCTTATTTGGTAGCGGTAAATGATGTAAAGGAAGAAGGGAAATTTGTGGTATTGGTGGGCAATGGAGAATTGGCGCGAACGGCCAAGCGCGTGATGGAAGAAAATCGCCATGGACGGAAGAAAGTGGTTGCTTGGATTGACCCAACAGGTCACTGGAAGGGTAATCTTTTGGAAGGGATGATTATATCTGGAGCCAATGATTGGGCCATGATTTTAAAGCAGTTCTCTCCTCAGGAAGTCGTTCTGGCATTGGAAGATGATCAGCGCAATGAACGCGCATATTGGATCCAAAGAGCCAGTGAATCAGGTGTAAAATTGATGGAAGTGCCATCATCCAAGGATTGGATCATGGGTGAACTCAGCGCTACGCCCATGAGAGAAGTTTCCATTGAAGAATTGTTGGGAAGGAATGAGATTCAAATCGATCAGGCTGCGGTATCGGAATGGATCAATGATAAAGTGATCCTCGTTACGGGTGCAGCAGGAAGTATTGGAAGCGAGATTGTCAGGCAATTGTTGTTTTTAAAGCCCAAGCGAGTTATTGTTTTGGATCAAGCGGAAACGCCATTGTTTGAGTTTGAAAATGAATTGAATGCCCATGTATGCGAATTTGTAATTGCAGACGTTAGAAAGTTGGACAGAATACAACGTGTGTTTGAAGCTTTTCGGCCATCGGTTGTTTTTCATGCTGCCGCCTACAAGCACGTTCCATTGATGGAGAACAATCCATCAGAGGCCATTTTAACCAATGTCTGGGGAACCAAGATCTTGGCGGATCTTTCCGTTCAATACGGGGTTGAGAAATTTGTGATGATCAGCACAGACAAAGCCGTGAATCCGACAAACGTTATGGGAGCGTCTAAACGCGCTGCTGAGATTTATGTTCAGTCATTGAATCAGCAAACCAAAACGGCTTTTATTACAACCAGATTTGGAAATGTGCTGGGATCTAATGGTTCTGTGGTTAAGATTTTTAAACGACAAATTGAGCAGGGTGGACCTTTAACGGTTACTGATCCGGAAATCACCCGCTATTTTATGACCATCCCAGAAGCGGTTCAGTTGGTATTGCAAGCCGGTCAAATGGGC
>CANHIV010000215.1 GCA_947460525.1 Flavobacteriales bacterium | reverse complement strand
TTCGTTTCCAATCGTATCAAAGACTACTTGGTTGGGGATTGGATTTTGGAGATGGTAAAAAGTAAGGGTTACTCTATTCAAAAAAACATAGCGGAACTATTGGCTGAGTATTTGGGAAATGATTTGTCCAAAATCATCAATGAAATCAATAAACTCGCCATCATATTTCCGCAAGGAACGGAGATTACTGGTCAAATTGTTCAAGACTACATTGGTATATCAAAAGATTACAACAGCTTTGAATTGCTACGTGCCCTTTTGGAGAAAAATGTCATTCAAGCCAACCGAATTGTTGAGTACTTCATTCGCAATCCCAAGAACAATCCGGTACCTATGTTAATCGGTTTGCTTTTTTCCACTTTCAACAAGTACAACATGTATGTGAGTGCAGAAAACAAAACCCACACGGCGCAATTGATGAAGTTGAACAGTTTCAACATCAAAGATTATCAGTTGGCGGCCAAGAATTTCAGTCCCGCAAAAATGGATCGCATCATCGGTTATTTGTATGAAGCCGATAAAAAGTCAAAGGGAATTGGTGCAGGACAAATGACCGATGGCGAGATATTATTGGAGCTTATTTTTAAAATCATGCATTAGTTCATGTCTACATTTGCGACATGTTACAAAACGATTTATTGATACGTGCAGCGTTGGGTCAGCCAGTATCTCGCACACCCGTTTGGGTCATGAGACAGGCAGGTCGCGTTTTACCTGAATACCGTGAAACCAGAGCTAGAGCAGGAAGTTTTATCAATTTGGTAACCAACCCTGAGATGGCCGCTGAGGTTACCGTCCAGCCCGTTGATCATTTGGGCGTAGATGCAGCCATCATTTTTAGTGATATCCTGGTGATTCCCGAAGCAATGGGATTGCCCTACACCATGGACGAAGGAAAAGGTCCTTTTTTCCCCAGTACCATTGAGACATTAGAAGATGTTGAAGCGCTTCAAACTACGGGCATCGCACAGCACCTAAACTACGTCAAAGAAGCGTTAGAAATTACCCTTCATAAATTAGAAAACCGCGTTCCATTGATTGGATTTGCAGGTGCTCCTTGGACCATATTCTGCTACATGATAGAAGGAAAAGGCAGCAAGGAATTCAATAAGGCCCGCAAAGTTTTGATCAGTCAACCCGAATTGGCACAGGCATTGCTTGCGAAAATTACAACGGCCACAATAGAATACGCACAGATGCAAGTCAACACCGGTATACACTTATTTCAACTTTTTGATTCTTGGGCTGGTGTCCTGAACACCGAAGTCTATGAAAAAAGTATCCTTCCGCACGTTGAGCGCATTTTGGCCGCCATTCAGCCGCAAATTCCAACTACTTTTTTTGCCAAAGGCGCGCACTACGCATTGCCTTTGATGAAAAACATATCCGCCAATGTCATTGGATTGGATTGGACCATTGACCCTAGAAATGCAAGAGAAATTCTTCCTGGTAAAACATTACAAGGCAATTTAGACCCTGCCTTGCTTTACGGAACCGATCAAGAAATCGTCAAATCTGCTCACGCAATGATGGATAAATTCGGAAATGCACCCTATATTGGCAACTTAGGACATGGCGTTTATCCCGACATTGATCCACGAAAATTGAAACTTTACATCGAAACGATACAAACCCGTTAATATCAATTGCTATGAAAACCCTTCGTTTGTTAATGGCTGTAGCTTTTTTATTCAGCTTGAATGCTGCAACAGCTCAAAAGAAAGACGACAAATCCAAGTCGGAAAAAACAGAAAAAAAAGAGGATAAAAAAGACGACAAGGCCAAGAAAGAACCTGTTGTGGATACAGATCCCAATGAGGTAGCCAATGGCTCTTTTGAGCAATACGATGCCAAAATTCTTAAAGGAAAAGGGCAACTCCATTTGGCTTGTAAGCCTTGGTACACTGTAAATAAAACAGGTGCTGATTTGTTTGCTTCTGGCAACACCAAAAACAAAAAAATCAATGCCCCTGAAAATGATTTAGGCAATCAAATTGCCCAAGATGGCAACAATTACGCGGGTTTCATTGCTTATAGCAAAGACCCAAAAGTTAACCGCACATACCTTTCTCAAAAGTTGAAACACACTTTGAAAAAAGACCAGATGTATTGTGTGACGTTTTCTGTTTGTTTGGCTGAAAACTCCAAAATGGCAGTGAACAATGTTGGTGTATTGATTGGTTCCAATCGCATTCAGCATGAGGATGACAAGAGCATCACTACTCCGCCTACGATTGTTATGCCTGCCAATCGTCCCATCAACGACATGGACAAATGGACAACCGTTTGTATGTATTACTATGCCAAAGGAAATGAGAATTTCATTACCATCGGTGGATTTGGCAATGATGGCGATATGAAGTTTGAGAAAATCAAAGGCGCTGTGAAGCCGGCTGCTGGAGGTGTTTCTGTCAATGGCGCTTACTATTTCGTAGACAACATTTCTATCTTGCCCATCACCGCAAAAAGTGAGTGCAATTGTGGAAAGAGCACCGTGGTTGAAACAGATTTCATATACAGCCGATCTGGAGCTAAGCCTGCAGGTGCAAAACCAGAACAATTGGTGGCTGCAACAGCGGTATATTTTGGAAAAGAGTCAGAATACATTCCTGCTCAATTCGAATCTGAATTGGATGAGGTGGCGGAGTTATTAAAAGCAAATCCTGCCATCAAGATCGTTCTTACTGGACATGCTGATACTGAAGAAATGGAAGAGGCAAAAGTTCGTACTGAAATGCTTGAAATTGCCAAGCGCAGAGCAGAATCAGTCATGGAAGCATTGGTCAGCAGAGGTGTTGATGCATCTAGAATCAGCATTGATTCCAAAGACGCCAATGAATTGGCCAATACCAAAGGCACGCCAATGGGCAAAGCCCAAAACCGCCGCGTGGTTTTTGGTGTAAAATAATAAACTACTGAACTTAGAAAAGGGCTATCATGGATGGCCCTTTTTTTATACCTTTCACAACAAAATCAGCAGTTTTTGCGTTTGAAAATACCGATGAGAATATCCATCCTTTTGCTTTTCTTGTGCTTGATTTCTTCATCGAAATTCAACGGTCAAAACTTGGTCATCAATCCCAGTTTTGAAGAAATGGATTTTTGTCCCATCGACTTTACTTCACGCCGTTTGCAATCGGTAAAAAAATGGACACAAGCCGGCGACGGCACGCCTGACTATTTCAACCGATGCAGCAAAAAAGTCGGCGTTCCTGACAACATCTTTGGCAAGCAGGACGCAAGAACTGGAGATGGGTACGTGGGATTGGGGTCCTATCTCAACAACAAATTGCGCTACCGGGAATACATCGTGGGAAGGCTTTCACGACCACTGAAGCCTGGGGAACAAGTTTGCATTACCTTGTATTACTCCGCCGCAGATTTTTGCCAATTTGTTCATGATGGATTCGGCGTTGTACTTTCTGCCAAACCACTCACCCAAACCTCGTACAAGACCATCACCGTCCCTCATGAATCCATGTCCAATCCAAAATTCAATATGATGGACGATTTCTCAGGCTGGTCTGAATTGAGCGCCCTATTCACGGCCAAGGGCGGAGAAGAAGTGATTACCATCGGCAACTTTAAAGACGA
>CANHIV010000214.1 GCA_947460525.1 Flavobacteriales bacterium | reverse complement strand
TCCCTTTCTCATCGCAATCCCAATTCCAATTCAACATTGCTGATGCACTTTACCAAAGCAAAATATTCAGGTCGCAAACCCACCATAGCGGGATAATTGGCCGTACTTAAATTCCAAACCATTTGAACCGCACCCTTTGCTTTGATTTTTTCCAATTGACTTTTCGTACAACTCAAAGTCAAAACGGACTGCACTGGCTCAATGGAAACCCCATCTGCGCCCAAGATACCTGAAGACAGTTCTCCATGACCCAAAAGTTCTCCATCAACATATACATCCACCATCATTTCCAAAGGATAACCATTGGTCAGCTGCAAATGAATATTGCCTGATGCTTTGATTTCCTCTGTCAATTGTATACCCAACTCCCTATCGATTGCAATGCCCTTGGCGTTGAAACGCAGAGGTGCGGTAACATTGGCATGCAGGGCAAAGGGCTCTGGAATAAAGTAATCATTGTAAGCATTGACATTTCCTAACGGATTCAATTTCATTTTTCCTTTGAAAGTCATTCCACCACCCAAATAACTCATGGCTTGCACGATGTTGGAATTTTGAGGGTTCCAACTCTGTGACCAATGCGTTGGATAGATATTGCCTTGACCATCCATTTGCGCCCTCGTAATCAATTGCCATTGGTTCATCTCTGGATGTGACAAATTGCAAATTTGATTTTGACTTGAACGCAATTGAACCTGCTCCATATTCAACGCCAAATCTGCACCCAATCGATTTTCCAATCCCCACGTTAACGACAAATCCTCCAGATGAAACTCTCCCTTGGGCCACCCGCTTCCGATGCCCAATTGCTCACTCCACTGCCAATCTCTTTGTCCCAAATATCCGGTAGCTTTTTCAAGTTGGACGTCCTCAAAATTGAGATCTACTTTCACCAAATCATTCATTTGAACATCAGCACCCAATCCTCCGTCTGCCGAGCGGATGATGATTTGGTTGGTCCAATCGTTGGTCAAATTTCCATTGGGGCCGCTCAAATCCAACACATATTGGGTAATATCAAAATCACCTTCTACCTGCACCGGACCGGGTGGCAGCATAACATCAATCAACAATGGTGCGCCTTGTTTCGATGCCCGCAATATTTCAAACTTCAATTGAATATCGCCATCTACTTCGCTCGTGATGCGATAGTGAATGAGGCCTTTGTTGATGAAAATCTTTTTGAGTTCCATCCCCTCGGGAATCCAACTTGATTGACTTTGCGTTTGGTTCAACAATGTAATTCCCGCCGGCACATTGACTTGGAAAGGAAGTGCGTATTCCAAAGCGATGGTTGTATCCGGTAAAGTGAGCAAGGTATCCAAAGTCATTTGCACAGTGGTATCCCAATTGATTTGGTACCATCCCGCCTCATTGACCATTAAATTCTTGGCTGGCAACCAATCTGTGACCAAAAGAGAATCTTCAAAAACGGGAAGTTCCCATTCCGTTTTCCAAAAAGTATCTTCTCGATTGCACCCCAAGAGCGCAATCATAAAAACAGCCAACCCTATTGCGTTATACCTTTTCATTCAATTGTTGAGTAAACCAAAATGGCTTTACATTTTTTAGAAGTGTATAAACCTGAATCAATAGAAGTGGCAAAACGGCGATGTGAAAAGATTGAGGAAGAAATCCAAAACCTAGGAATGAGATCAATGTGAGTGACAATTGGATCCAAGTAATCTTGCGTTGCCATCCCGCACAACGTCTTGGAGCATACCACATCAGATAAAACCAAATGGGATTGGCCCAGAGCAAATTCCAGTTGGCATGCGTGGTATCGTGATCCGTGAAAAACCAAAGGAAAATCAAGAACAATCCCAACCATCCAAAAATCAACATGGTTATGGTTTCCAACCACGTTCGCAATTTCCCTTGCTTAGAAAAATATATACCCGACCCGACAATCATCACCAACAAAAGAAGGTTGACCACAAAAGGGAAGTTCCATCTTGGTAAAATCAATTCTTGATCAACAGGAATCATTTCTACCGACCTGGCCACCAAAGGCGATTGGCCATATTGCGCATGTGCCAATAGATTCTCCAAAGAATCAGGAAGGAAAGCCAAATTTTCCATTTCCATTTTATCGTCACAAGGGGCACCCAATGCCAAGTCGATTCCCCAATCACCCCAAGGCATGTAATCCAAATACGTTTGAATGGCTTGTCTGAAAGTTGAACTAGGTTGAGCTCTTTGAATTTGGATGGGTTGGCTCGATGCCTTTTTGATAATTTCCCAAACCCTTACTGAACAATTGTCTTTGAAAAAATGATAACGAAAGGTTGCGTTGGCCTCTTCTGAATTTTCAAATAGCAATTGTTCTAGAACGATCAAATCCGCATCGGACATCTGCAGGTATTGTTCTCTAATACCACGACCATCAAAAAGATATTGCTGTTGAAATTCATAGAATGGCGCAACACTCAAGTAATAGTCCAAACGACCTTGAGCGAACTTGTAGTAAAAATCATCGGTAAATTGAAATGTGCCGTAATTAAAAACCAAGTCCAAAGGCTTGTTGTCGATGGTATCCTGAACACGCAGCGCAGTATGTCCAAACACACTGTACAACTCATGTCCTGGAGAACAAGTCAGCACTGAAATTCGCGGTGCCACGCTCGCCTGAATCTCTCCAAGCACTAGAACACTCCATAAAATTAAAAAATACTTTTTCATATCAAACCTCCCATATCCCTTCAAATACAAATTCGGCCCCACCTTTCAAATATACATTTTCAAATTGATACACCCCAAGTCTATCCGCTGCAACTTCCAACTCCCCACCTCGCGTATGTACTTTTACGGTACCACTTTTCCCTAACGATTCTAAAACATAAAGTCCTGCAGCTGTGACGCCTGTGCCGCATGACAATGTTTCATCTTCTACACCTCGCTCATAGGTTCTCACGTTCACTACATCGCCTTGCTGCGCAATGAAATTCACATTGGATCCATTGCCTTGCTTAAAATCTTGGTGGTAGCGCACGCGCCTTCCTTCTTCTACAAGGTTGATGTCGTTGAGATGTTCAACTGGCAAAACAACATGTGGACTACCCGTGTTGAGGAAACAGCCCGTTTCCCAAATCATTCCACCCGCGACATTTGACATTTTCACTTTTATGTCATTTCCATCCGCAACAGCAGTGTGCTGGCCATCTATCGCCAGAAACGTAAATTCATTTTTGGGCGAAAAGTGATCCATAAAAAAACGAACTGCCACCCGAGAACCGTTGCCACAAAAACTTTGCGAACCATCGGGATTAAAAAAAATCATTTCAAAATCCCATTCTGCATGGGGCTTCACGATGATCAAACCATCACTTCCCACGCCCCATTTTCTGGAACAAATCTTTTGCACTTGCTCAGCAGTCCACTGGACATTCCAATCCCGTCCATCGAGCACCACAAAGTCATTTCCTGTCCCTTGGTATTTATAGAACTTGCCTTTCACAAAACAAAAGTAACACAATCTCATTTGCCGTGAAATAGCCCGATGTTTCGTGTTAAATTCGCAACATGAACATTGGAAGTATTCGATCCAAAGCATTAAGTGCTGAAAAACTCATGCGGGGCTATGAATTGATGTGTCAAGCC
>CANHIV010000213.1 GCA_947460525.1 Flavobacteriales bacterium | reverse complement strand
TATTGGTGGCGCCTTTGATGAGCTGCAGTGCAAGAATTCCTGTATACACCTTGCTTATTTCTTTGGTCGTTCCCGATCAGTTGGTAGGCGGATGGTTAGATCTAAAGGGTTTGGTTTTGTTTGCGATGTATGCCCTGGGACTTTTTGCTGCGTTGCTCATGTCTGTTGTTTTTAAATGGATTTTAAAAACAAAGCAACAGGGATTCATGGTGATGGAAATTCCTACTTTAAAGCCACCCATGATGCGCCAAGTGGGATTGACCGTTTGGGAGAAGGTGAGGGTATTTGTTTGGGATGCAGGAAAGGTAATTGTGGCTTTGAGTATTATTTTGTGGGCAATGGCCAGTTATGGTCCTTCAGACAGAAGAGAACAAGCGATGGCGGCCGTTGTCATGCCCAATGTGGTATCGGATAGTACGATGCAAGCCTACCAAGCAGAGGTGAATGCAGTGGCGCTGGAAAATTCGTATATCGGTATTTTGGGAAAATCCATTGAGCCGGTGATTCAACCCATGGGTTTTGATTGGAAGATTGGGATCTCCATCATCACCTCGTTTGCGGCACGTGAAGTTTTTGTAGGATCAATGGCCACCATCTACAGTGTGGGTGATGACTTTGAGGACAACACGCGTTTGTTGGAGAAAATGAAGCGAGATGTAAATCCTACAACAGGTCAACCCACATTTACCTTGGCAACTGGAATGTCTTTGATGGTTTTCTATGTATTTGCGATGCAATGCTTGGCAACATTTGCGGTGGTGCAGCGCGAAACAGCTTCTTGGAAGTGGCCCATTATTCAAGTACTGTACATGGCGGCTTTGGCTTATTTGGGTGCATGGCTAACTTATATTTGTTTGGTATGATACAGAATACACTAACCCTATTGGCCGTTACCGCAGCGGTAGTTTATTTGGTTGTAAGTCAATACCGACATTACATACAAAGCAAAAAAAAATGCACGGGCTGTGCCGTGCATAAAATTTATGTAAGTTCAAAAAAGAATTAAATGCTATTCAGCATTTTCTGAACTTCCTTGATGTCTTTCTTTAAATAACCTTTGGTGTCAAATTTTTTGGCTTCAGCCAAATGCATCATCGCCTCTCTCTTCTTTCTTTTATTAGCGGCCAATACAGATAGGTTCAAGTATACCGCAGCTTTGTCGTGATCCATTCTCAAACCATACTGCAAGGCAGTTCTCAAATGCTTCTCACTTTGCGCCATGCTTTGGTTTTGCATGTCCGTTGTAGCCAATAAAAAATGATAGTACCCTTTCTGATTGGCCCAAAGTTTATTGGGGTTAATTTTTTGTAACCAAGATTTTGCCTTTTCTAAATTCTGTCTTTGCATGTAATAAAAAACAACAATAAGGCGAGTGCTTCTAAAGCAAACCAACACCAATACAGCTGTAACCAATGTCATGAAAATCCCCATGCCCCAACGGCCATCAATGAATGTCATGACGGTGTATGCAAGTGAAAGTGCGGCGATAATAATTTTGATAATTCTTGTGTCCATTCTATTTTATTCTGTTGCAAAAGTAACAATAATGAACCAAAGGTTTTCAATAAGTCGGTGAATAACTCTGTTGAAATGTCACTTGTGCCGGTTCGAAATAACCTTTGAACACGTGTCTATTTTTGAGAAAACCTAATGGTAACAAAAAAGTAAAGCCAATGTTACAACTTTTTGGAAAGAAAAAATTAAACACAGAGCGCGTAGCACATCATCTTGTGAATGCAATTTTGAATAGTGTTGATGAAGGATTTGAGAGCATAGCCGAGTACATCGCTTATTGTCCAGAGTTTGTTACAACCCCGCCGATTAGCAAATCGGACAGTGGCAAATTTCTTATGATTGTCATAGCGGGTAACTTCAGTGTACTTCCTCGATTCTTCACCAATGGTCAAGATCAAGAGATCATGGCAGAAGCGGTAAAGAAGCTTTCACCGGTATTTGATTTGTCAGAAGGACAGTTCATGTCGGTTGTGAGTGAATACAAGGACATGATGTCTCGCGTTAACGCACCTTCAAAGAACACGTTGTATGCAATGTCAAAGGGTGTGTTTCACAAGTACAACTTAAACGAGTATCAGCAAGATTATTTCAAAATGATGCAAACGCCCAATCCATTGTTTTTAAAGAAAATGGACGAGATTATGTCAAACTTCCTTTTCAATTGGGAAAGTTTCAATGACAAATTTAAAGTGGTATCTCAAGCAGTAGCTTAATGGGTATAATAGATAAAAAGAAAAGAGGGCCTCGGCCCTCTTTTTTTATTTGCTTGATTAATATTTTATTTGGAATCGTTCAGGAGTCCGCACAGATGGAACAGGAGACGAGCCCCTACGTTGCCATTCCAATCGTCTTCGCCAGGCGCAACTTCAACCATGTCAAATCCAATCAATTGTTTGGTTTCCGCTGCTCGGTTCAATAAATACAAGGCTTGTGCATAGCTCAATCCGCCAGGTACAGGCGTTCCGGTGTTGGGACACAATGTTGGATCAAGTCCATCGATATCGAAACTAATAACAATCTTTTCAGGCAATTGGGCAATGATTTGATCGCATACGCTTTTCCAATTTTCGCCTTCAAATGCCTTGGATTGTAAAGAGAAATCTGTAAACACTTTAACACGTTCGCCATGTGCATCCACCACCTCTTGCTCTTGCGAACAAAAATCTCTAATGCCCACTTGCACCAATTTATTGATGTTCTCAATTTTCAAAGCATTGTACATGATCGAAGCATGGCTGTATTGAAACCCTTCATAGGCGATTCTCAAATCCATGTGTGCATCAATGTGCAGAATGCCAAAATGGGCATGCTCCTTGGCCAAGGCGCGGTAATAGCCCAGAGGAGTAGAGTGGTCGCCACCTACCAATGCTACTTTTTTACCCATTGACTTCCAGTGCAACACACGGCCTTCTACCCATTGGTTCATTTTTTCGCAAGCGGCATTTACTTCAGCTAAAAGTTGTTGCGCTTCTTCATGCGCATCAACATCAATCCCTTCCTCATGCAGACTGATTATTTTCTCCGCTTTTGGGCGCATCTCAGCGCTTAGCGTTTGCAATTCTTCTGGAATACCATCCATGCCAATGCCGTCTTTCCAAAGGTGTGGAAATTGCGGATGGTGAAGATCCACTTGAAAACTGGCTTCAAAAATATGGGCAGGGCCTTCAGCGGCGCCACTGCCATAGCTTACCGTCACTTCCCATGGCACGGGAATCAATACGATATCACAATCTTCATTTGAAAAAGGCAAGCCGTAAATATTGGCATCTTTAAGACCCGCACTGTTGGGGTCGAAGTTCTCGATAATTTCTTGTTTCGTCATATTACAAATTCTGATAATGGGTAATTTCTATTCCATATCCGCTCAATGCAGTGCGCTTGATGGGGTGATTGGTTATCAAATTCATTTTTCGAATACCTAGGGCACGGATGATTTGAGCGCCTGTTCCATAGTCTCTATCGTCCATGGGAAGCGCTTCCGGCGAAGCCGAGTTGGCATGCATGTAAACCAATGCTCCTTTGCCAATACTCGCTATTTTCTTTAACCCTTGACCCAATGTGGATTGTTCACCATTTTGAATCCAATC
>CANHIV010000212.1 GCA_947460525.1 Flavobacteriales bacterium | reverse complement strand
GTGTTGTTGCGAATACGGCTGGTTTCATACGTCCTGTTCATGTCGGTATGGAAACCTACTTGCTTGATACCCGGATAAAAATTGAATTCCTTGACCCATTTCAAATATGGCGAAGTCTTGACCACCGGAATTTTAGCAAAAGGCTTGATCTCCTTGGGCTTGTTATTGAATGCGTAATCAAACCCTCCGGTATATTGCTTATTGAGTCGGAAATCGATATTGATATCGCGGAAATAAATCTCATTGTAGGCATAGCTAACAGAGAAATTGTCGACGCTATAGAATTTGGGTTCATCACCTGAACCACTTGCACCACCTGCTGGAGCGGGAGCTGGTGGTCGTCCTGCTGCTGCGGGATCCGCCGCTGCACCTCCACCTGAATCCTTCTTGGGAACAATTTTCACATTGGTCACATTGACACTTCTTCTGCGTGTCATGGTCTGTGATTTCTTCTTCAATGGTTTGGACAAGTTGGGCAATTCTGCCAACTCCAAATCCGGTTGCAATGGACTGTAGCGAGGTGTAGAGACATTCTCAGAGAATCCCATGTACAACGGCATTTGAACACCCCAATTTTCAGGGAAGAATTTTCCCATCTGTACCGTGGTACTTGCATCCACGCCTGTCTTGGTTTCTTGCTGACGCTGCTGTACTTTTTGCTCAACAGAACCCCAACCTGGTGTGCTGATATTTCCCGCTAGATTTACCGTTGCCAAATCCGCCACTTGTGCCGTCAATCGCCCAATGGCCGCCCAACCTGAAGTATTGTCAAATTCTGATAAACGCAATTCGTTCACCCAAACAGTGGCGCACTTGGCCTTTCCATCATCTGAATTGCTGAATACATTCTTCTTATCATCCGGGTTTCTTACCCCAATCATCAAAACCGTCACATTGGAAATGTTTGGATTTCCTTTCACGGTAATTTGAACATTGTCTGAGATTTTTTTCGAATAAGCCTGCAAATTGGAAAACGCCGCGGGTCGCGAAGCTTTCAAATCTTGAAGGTCTTTGATGACAATGTCAAAGTTGTTCTCTTCTGGCCAAATCTCTGTATCATCGTTGGTGAACCAAGGCGTCACGGACATGGGCATTTCATATTCGTAATAGTTCTGATCGAAATCCGAACCCAAACGCACAAACACCGTCAAGTCTTTGTCTTTTAATTCACTTTCTACGCCCTTGGCCTCGATGTGGGCAAACATGCGCAAACGCTTGTACTGGCGCATATCAAAAGTGACATTTCTATAAGCGGCCTTGGCGTCACCATCATTCAAATTGCAAACGGACATGGCCAAACTCTGCTCGTTCATGCTGCGCAAATTGGCAGATGCCACATCTTGCTCGCGAATGATGCCTGGGGGTACAGCATATGGCACGGGCTCGCGGTTTCCGTTCTCTTCAATGTTGACAGCCGCAATATCAAACTCGGTAGGCTCATCATCGTTGGGCTCCAACTCTTGTGGACCCAATAAACTCTGATCCAATTTTCTCCACTCTCCTCTCACCAATTCCAATCGCGCAAAGCGAAGGGTCACCGGCTCCTTCCATCCTTTTAAAAACATTCTGATGTAGCGTATGGAACGGAAGTCAGGGATATTTCCAATGCGGGATTCAAATTCCTTGATGGGCACTTTGAATTGGTACCAACGGATGCTTCTCTCTTCACCATCGGCCGTTGTCTTGGTGGTTACAAAACTATCGGTGATGTAATTGGTGCCAATGTTGTTTTCACCCATATCCTCTGGGCGCATACTGACTTTGTATTGAAAGTAACTTTCAATTTGGTTCAGTGTGATGTCTTGGTTGATGTCCTCAGTGTTGGGAACTGTCGTTGCCGTGATGGGATAACCTTCAGGGCTTGAGGTATTGGCGTTCCCCTCATATCCATTGTAACGCTTGTATCGCTCCAAAGTGGTCAAGTCCTCTTGGTCACTTTGGCTACCACGGAAATATCTGAAATCATCCGCCGATGGATCTTGAACAATTTTCACATACGACTCAGGCGTCACGTGATTTTGTATGGAAGACAACCACTGTGAAAAGAAATTTTGTTCTTGTGCAGAATTCAATCCATCCAATCCAATGTCTTGTTGCTCATAGGATCCTGTGGTATTGTCAAATGCATTGACAACGTTGAAAGTGGAAGGGTTGGGATAAATTCCATAGGATCCCGTCAATGTCGGTAAAGGATTGTTGTCCGTTGGATACCCATTTTCAAATGACAAATGAGAATCATTCAATACGTCCTCTGAAACGTTACCCAAGTTAAAATACAAGTCCCCCCCATTGATGTTTTCAGAATCGTCATTGAAAGGGTCCATTACCCAAAACTGGATGAACTGCACATTGCTCATTTCAAAGTCGGTGGTGGTTAAAGCCCGCTGAATACCGCCCCAACGCGTTTCGGGATCGTTGAGCAAACCTTCCGTCGATAAACCGGACGAATACCCAGCTGCACCATCTGGCGTGTCGTAATTGTAAGGACCACGCTCTTCCGGATAGTAGGTCAAATCCAAGGTGGCAATATTGGGAGGAGTCCCTGGAGGCAATTGGCGATTGGGGAAAACTTCCGCTTCCAATACCTCGCGCATGCGGTGGTCACTTTGCATGTCCGCGTCCACGTTGGGCGGCGTCAATGCATTGTTGCGATAGAACAATGGGTCAATCACGTACCAGCTCAATCTCGCGCGGTTGTAATTGTAAATTACACTGTCTTCAATATTTCCCTCCGGAAATAATCCCTGTTGCATTTTGGGCGTACTGGCCAAGAACCATTGGTTGATGGTGCGCAGATCAATCACGCTTTGGCTACCCTCAAAATCATCGATGTAAGAGTTACCAATTTTTGAAATGGCCTTGCTATGGCCGGGGAACATTTTTGCTGCTTCACCATTGAAGGAAAGGGTGGACTTTGCTTTGGTTTTAATGAATGGCAATCGATCCACCATCTCGGTCAAAAATGGAATCTCCTCTTGGTAGTTGACATCTGCGCCTACCACCCAGTTGTTCACCGGTTCATCGCCAATGTTTACTTTCTGCGTCAGTGGTCGCTCTCGCAAGTTCATGAAGGTAGAACCGACGGTCAACTTGTCGCTGAACTTATAATCAAATCGGCTACCCAACATGGTTTTGAATTGCATGTTGAACAGCGAGTTGCTCTCAACAGAAACCTTGATGGGATTGCCGCTGTTCATCACCCCTTCATTGATGATTTTAACACGACCCAAATTGTAATCCACGGTAAAGTCCTGTCCTTCTACCAACTTGATACTTCCTGAAGTAACAGATACAGAACCTTGCGGGATGTTCATTGCATTAAGCGAAATGTCAGAGCCCGAGGCGCTTTGGTATTGTCCTTTGATTCTAAATCGATTGAGCTGTGGGAAATTAATTTGCGCCGATGTTTTTGTCGAATCGTACAACGGATTAAATACCACTTGACTGATCATTTGTTGCGCTTGTGTTGTCAGTCCACCAAAGCCATCAATGATTTCGTTTTCCAAATGTTGACCAAATGGCTCGATGTGCGGGAAGAAAATTCTACCGGTCTGCGCATCGATCAAACCACCTTGCGTCGCTGCATTGGGAACAAAGTCGAAGAACG
>CANHIV010000211.1 GCA_947460525.1 Flavobacteriales bacterium | reverse complement strand
AGAAACTCCGACTTGGCAGAGTTGGCCGTATCCGCCATTTCCCTGAGCTTTACCATTTCGATATAACGGGAGTCCGACTCGATTGATTTTTTTTTGGCAATGTCCAATGCTCTACCACCAAAAGAAGCCATAACACCCAAAACAATAGGCGCCAAATTAACAATCCACATGGCAGGAACCTCCATTTGACAATGCTTAACTCCCTCCCAGGTAATTTCACCAAAGATGAAAAGGCACTGCCAAATGGTGGCGATTATAGGAAAAATCAGCCCCCATAATGCTCCATAAACGACAAACAACTTTTGGTACGTAACCAATAATTTCTGTAGTTTATTAAAGGGCCAATAATCCTCAATCACTCTTCCCATGCTTAAGCCTGCTTAATCATTTGAGCAGTAACCTGCAATTTCACATCTTCTGACAATACCACAGAACCATCTTCTGATTGTGCATTCCAATTCAATCCAAAATCTGCTCTTTTCAAAACGGTCTCCATTTCAAATCCAGATTTCACTTGACCCCAAGGATCCAATACAACACCTGTAAAATTGACATCCAATAATACCTCTTTGGTAACTCCCTTGAGGGTAAAATCGCCCACCATTTGGTATTTGGAATCTGCTACTTTCTTGAACGACTTTGAATGAAAAGTAATCTTCGGGAATTTTCCACTATCGAAAAAATCGTTGGATCGCAAATGCTCATCCCTTTGCTCATTTCGCGTATTCACTGAAGCCACCTCTGCTTCAAAAGAAATTTCAGCATCTGAAAAATCAGCTTCAGAAGAATTCATTCTTGCTTCAAAGCGATCAAAAGTTCCCGTTACATTGGTGATCATCATGTGACGAACTTTGAAAAGAATTTCGCTGTGTACTGGATCAATTGTCCAAATATTTTTTTCCATTTTATTTAGTTTTAATTTTTATTTGCTCAAATATACAATTCTTTAATTTTTCAACCACAATTTAGACTGTCTATAACCATTCGATTCAAGAACGACACTGTACAATCCCGCACCCCATTGGGAAGTATCGAAACTTACATCACCATCAGCCGCAACTTTTTTAACCATCACTCTTCCAGTTGTATCGATAACTACAATACTCGCAGGTCCTACTTTTGATGACTTGACCCTCAACACCTCGCTACCCGGATTTGGATAAACAGCCCAAACCAACTCTTCTTCCCATTCATCAACGGATATCGTTACAGAATCTGTTGTAAAATAAGCCAATCCACCACCTGAATGACCCATCAGCATATCCGCTGAACCCTCTCCACTAAAATCTCCAAAAACAACAGATGAACGGTCACCCTCTCTGATATCCAACCATTGCTCATCCATCAACTGGCCTTGTGTGGGCAAATTGCCTTGAAATTGATAATGGTTCACCCAACCTTTCTCACAACCCAAATACAGATTCCACAACGCCCCTTCTCCTTTAACCAAAGCAGGCACACTGTAACCGTCCAAACCCAAGTAACTAGAAGCTTGGGCGCCCGCCAAATTCTCTGTTACCAAAGACCAGCTGGGTGATGCATCGGTCCCTACATTCTTGTAAAAATTGACATTTCCTGATTTTTCTCCGGCAACCAAATCCAACAAACCATCTTGGTTAACATCAACCAATAACGGCGTTGAACTTTGCCCCAAATCTATAACCGTACCTGTTGCATCCATCAACAATTGAGGAGCGCCAAAATTGGGATTATTAGCACTTCCGACATTCCTTACCAAATATAGATTTCCATTCAATTCGCCGATTACCAAATCTCCATCTCCGTCACCATCCCAATCTCCCCAACTGGGATATATGTTTTGAAAATTCAAAGCAGACAATCCCATCCAATCTTGGGACGCCCAATTGAATTGCCATTCACCATTCATTGTATCATTTCTTAATAGGTGGATGCATGACTTTGAAATGAGATTTTCAGTATCATAGTAACGCGCCGCTAACAAAACATCCAAATCCCCATCGGCATCTACATCCGCCGAAACTGGATAAGAACCAACACCTACATCAATGCTCTGATTCTGCAAAAAATCTGTGGAAGAAAAAACCCAATCTGGATTGGATTCTGTTCCCTGATTGACATACAGCCAAACCGATTTTCGATCTTCAGCACCAAAAATTGCGTTGGGTGCAACCAACAAATCGGAAATACCATCATTGGTGACATCTTCATAATAAGCGGCTGGAAACAAATGCAAATCAATGGGCGGGGACATTGGAAACTGCGTAGTAAAAGCGACAGCGCTATCTGGACCTTGCGGGGTATCCACCAAATAAACCGCAGCCAAATTGGACTCAGTAACATCTCCGATAATTAAGTCTTTGATTCCGTTGCCATTTAAATCAATCGCCGCCAAAGTACCTCCTGTATGCTTGGCCGATTTTGACTTGGGATTCACCACATTCAATGGACATGTAAATTGCTCTCCAATAAACAATGAGAAACTCTCTGAAGCTTCTGATACCATCCCGTAACATCGATTGACACAATTAAAATCCAAAACACTACAATCCCCGTTTTGCGCTTGCTGGGACTGATAGTAATAAATTCCCGTGCTGGATTCTGTATTGGTCAACACGTCCATGTCTCCATCACCATCAATATCTTCTATCACCGGAATATCAACACTCATGCAGTAAATCGGCGCATTAAATGGACCGCCACCCAAATCATAATCTGATTTGATCAATTGCAAATTCTCATAGGGCTCAAATGAAAGCGCACCCGTTATCGGTGTTGTATTGATATACAAAACCATTCCTGACTGATAGTTGGTCACAATATCCTCCCAACCATCACAGTTCATATCGCGGAGCAAAACCCAAGTATTCAACTTGGGAAACAAATTCTCGTATTGTGGCGAGTGATACCAATAGGATTGTCCAGAAGCCGTAGACGTTTGCACAAATACCAATTTGCGCTCACCCTGACGATCAAAAACAAACAAATCCTTTGTGCCATCGCCGTTGACATCAATATTAGAAAACTGCGGGGCATTTAAGCCGCCCATCCATGGATTGGCCAAATAGTAATTTTCAACCTGAACGGGGATGCTTGCATTGCGCTGCCATGTTTGAGCCGCACCTGTTAAGGAGAACAATAACAATAGGAAGGTGAAAATTCTGTACGCCATTTTTCGAAATTAGTCACATCTTTGCATTGTTATGGAAAAATGGTGGATTTTAATATTGGTCACTGCAGGAACATTGACCACCCTATGGATGGGCTTTCAAAAATGGTTGAATTGGCAGCAGCAAAACGCCTTGTACCAGCAAAACAACGCCAGAAGAAGTGCGTTAACGCCTTTGCGCGTATCTGCATTTGAGCGCTTGACAATATTGCTTGAAAGAATTACACCCACTAGCCTTATCCTGAGATATCCCGTTTCACAATTAACAGCAGCACAGCTTCAATTTGAAATTACCAAAAGCATTAGAGAGGAATACGAGCACAACATCGGACTACAATTGTATGTTGATGCGCCTACATGGCAAGCGATAGTATTTGCCAAAGACAGCACATTGGAATTGATCAAAAGTGCTTTTCAACATGTAGGTCCGGAAGCTACTTCTATTGAACTGAGCAATGTGATTT
>CANHIV010000210.1 GCA_947460525.1 Flavobacteriales bacterium | reverse complement strand
GTTGTTTTGTACAAAGACCATGATTACATGGGCGTGAATTTTTTAAAGTCCAAGCCTTTTGGCAAAGGCAAATATTCGATGAAAGAAAAAGGGGTGCTCTGGGATGACAAATATTATTTTGAAATGAGGGCGCGATTGGATGCAGTGTTGAAAGCATATTCTGAGTAATAAAGTGGAAAAGAAAAAAATGTCGAAGGCTTCTATGAAGCGTTCATTGGCGGTGTTCAGATACATCAAACCTTATTCCTTGGCCTTTTCGGCCGGGATAATTTTATTGTCAGTTTCAGGTTTGTTGGTGATTACGATAACAGCCTTATTGGGTTTGCTCATGACACCAGGCAATATGTCTACCGTCCCTGGCGGTGCATTAACGGCCAAATTCATTCATCTTTTTTCAAGCACCGTGGATTTTTCTTCTACCAAGGGTGTGCTTACTGCTTTGGTGGTGTTGCTGCTGGTGCAAGGTGTGTTCTCGTTTATACGTGTGTACTTGTTTGCATATGTTACGGAGAATGCCATGTTGGAATTGAGGAGTGAGGCTTTTAAGAAAATGATATCTCAATCCATGGACTTTTATCACAACAGCAAGGTGGGTGATTTGGTGACGCGTATTTCTTCGGATGTGAGCACAGTGCAAGAAACATTGACCATTACGTTAGCTGAGTTTATTCGCCAAACCGTAATCATTGTTTTTGGTTTGGGATGTTTGGTCCTTTTCTCATGGGAGTTGACATTGGTGATGCTTTGCTCATTGCCTGTGATCATGATTACCATGGTGATCTTTGGAAAATTCATCCGTCGTTTGGGCAAGGAGACACAGGATAAGGTGGCAGACTCAGGCAATATTGTCAATGAGAGTTTGATGGGGATTGTGAACGTAAAATCCTATGCAAACGAATGGTTGGAGTGGAACAAGTTTCGATCAAGCGCTGAAAAAATCAAAGCCTTTGGAATGAAAGGCGCCATTTGGCGGGGTATGTTTGGTACGTTCATTATTATCTTTTTGTTTGGTGCATTGGGATTGGTCATCGGATGGGGTGCCTACTTGAATCAGAAGGGTGAATTGCCCAATGAAGTATTGCCGCAATTTATCATGCTGACAGGCTTGGTAGCGGGATCGATTGGTGGATTGGCAGCGCAATTGGGAACTTTGCAAAGAGGGGTGGGTGTTATTGAGACCATCATGGATTTGATCGATTCACCGGATGAAGGGGTGCAATTTGAAAAGCCCGCTGAGGTGTCCCAAAAGTTTAGTGCGTTATTGCGCATGAAGAACGTGTCTTTTCATTATCCTACGCGTCCGGATGTTCCAGTATTAAGAGGGATTAATTTTGAAATTTTAGAAGGACAGAAGTTGGCCATAGTAGGTCAAAGTGGTTCTGGAAAATCAACCATTGCAGCCATTATTCTAAGATTTTTTGATCCCATCGACGGGGAGGTTTTTTGGGGCGATAAAAACGCATTGGATTGGGACAAAACAGAATTGCGTAGCCAAATGGCATTTGTGCCACAAGAGGTTATTTTATTTGGTGGTACCATTAGAGATAATATTCTTTATGGCAATCCCAATGCATCACAAAGTGAGATAGACCAAGTGGTAATAGATGCCAATATTGAGGAGTTCATTTCCAATTTTCCAGAAGGTTTGGATACTTTGGTTGGAGAGCGGGGTGTGCAATTGTCTGGAGGTCAAAGACAGCGCATCGCCATTGCGAGGGCAATGATCAGAAATCCAAAAGTGTTGATTTTGGACGAAGCTACTTCTGCGTTGGATACGCAAAGCGAAAAGCAAGTACAAGAAGCTTTGAATCGATTGATGAAGGGAAGAACCAGTGTGGTAATTGCTCACCGTTTGTCCACTATTAAAGACTGTGACCAAATCTTGGTATTGGAAAAGGGTTTGATCATGGAGCATGGTACCCACGAGGAACTCATTGCACAGCCCCAAGGATTTTATCGTAAAATGTTGTCCATGCAAAATGTATTGGATGAAAATTTAAATGCCAATGGCCAAAAAATCGCCTAAGTTTCCTGCTGAAACCCGTTCCCTATATTATACAATCCTTCAACCTTGGTTATCCCTAGGAAAGGAATTTTTCTTTGATGGATTTCATGTCAAGGGAATGGAGAAATTTCCAACGGATGGACCCATCATGTTGGTGGGCAATCACCAAAACGCGATGCTCGACCCTTTGGTATTTTGCCGCATTATTCCCAAGCAATTGCATTGGTTGGCGAGGTCTGATGTGTTCAAGAATCCAGTTGCAGCGCGTTTTCTTTACAAGATCAATATGTTGCCCATATACCGTGAAAAGGATAAGGTAGCAGATCAAATGGAACGCAATGAAGCGGTCTTTTCTGTTTGTAGAACGCGATTGTCCAAAGGTGCTGTTATTGCTATGTTTCCTGAGGGATCACATCGTGGAAAGAAGCAATTGATGACACCTTTGAAAAAAGGTTTTGCTCGTTTGGCATTTTCATCAATAGAAAAAGATATTGAATTGTTGGATTTGAAGATAGTTCCGATTGGAATGGATTACAGCGATTTCTATACCTATCATCCTAGGATGATTTTGGAAGTGGGAGAGCCTATTCCTGTCAAGCAATTTTGGGAGGTTTATTTGCAAGATCCCAATAGAGCAATCAATGCTTTATTGAAGACCACGCAAGAATCCATTTCCAGCTTGATGGTAGACATTCGTGATGATGATTCTTACGACATGTTAATCGAAATGGCCCCAACCATTGAGAATACCTATGAAGGCGATTCTTTTTCCCAATGGACCCATTATCGTGGATTTAGTAATGGATACCAAGAAGTTCAGGATGAAGAGAAAGCCGTATTGCACAAGCTTTGGAAAAGACTAAGTGAAGTTGGCCGCACTTCAGCGGAGATGGAGGAGTATGCACAGCCCAAATCATTTTGGTGGCGCATGCTTTGGTGGGTTGAATTACTGCCAGGTCTTTTGGGGATGATACTTTTCTACCCGCATTATTGGGCAACAGAGAAATTTATCAAAAGTAAAATTCAGGATGAGTTGTTTTTTAATTCCATTCGTTTGGCCTCCTTTACTTTTTTAACGCCCTTCTATGTCACTTTGCTTTGGTTGATATTGTTCAATAGTTTGACCTTGGTCAGTCATTGGTCGGTTCATTTTTGGGGTATTTTATTTGTCTTGTCCTTGGGCATGTTTGCGATTTCATTTAATCGATTAAATAACAAGAGAAAGAAATTTGAGGCTTGGAGAAATTGGGCCAAAAGGAATGTTGAAACGGAGAAAGAAATATTGTCATTAAGAAAATTGTGGAGGGAAATTCATGAAAACTAGTATTGCACGTGTGAATGGAATGCAGCACATTGGGTTGGCGGTTAGCGATATGAACCGCTTCTTGCCTTTGTACCGAAAGCTGTTTGGTTTGGATATTCCTTTCTTTGATTCGGTTCAGCCAGCGCCGTTGATGCAAGTGTACACCCACAATGAGGTTATTACCAAGCGGGCGAGCATGGTTTTGAATCTTCAAGGCGGATGTGCCATTGAGGTAATTCAACCCACTTCATTTGAGCCTCGTTACAATTTGAACGCCTTTCAATGGGGAGATATTGGCATCAATTACATCCATTTTAAGTCCAG
>CANHIV010000209.1 GCA_947460525.1 Flavobacteriales bacterium | reverse complement strand
GCAAAATCTGTATTGAAGGTGCTGTACTTAAATCTTGTATAATTCCCAACCAAACCAAGCGCAATGGCACCATACTCTTCCTCATTGCCGAAAGAATAACTGAACGTAATGGGCACCATTACATCGCGACGGCTAAAATCAAAGTTAATGGCATTCTGCAAAGGCGTGGCCCAGGCAGGAATAGAAACCTTTTGACCTGCATACTGCACCCCTACACTGCCATACCAACGCTCATCAGTAATGTCCTCAACATTTCCAACAGGACCTAAAAACTGGTATTGGGCATCAAAGACATGCGCACCAGATGCATACTTGTATCCAATGTCAACGCGATCTACCAAACCATAGCGCAAGTAAAACTGAGATCCTGCCCCAATAGGATCCGCGGCGTATGCGATTGCCGCTTGACCTATGATCTCCAAATTCTGATTGAGCAACTCGGCATCTGCGGCAGTCAAAGTGTCCAACATGTTCTGAGTTGACGCAATTTGATCAATGTTCAAACCCACCAATTCAGTGGCCTTTTGCAATGGCGCTGTGGACACATTTCCTGCATATTGCCAACCCGCAGCAAAATTGTCTTTTGGCGTTACCTTACCAGAGTTCAATACACTTCGCGGAGCAACACAACTTTGCATAACCGCAATGAGAAATAATAAGACCAGGGAATAACGCATAAATTGTTTTTTTTCGAAGTTAAGACAAATTCAGTAGAATGAATTAGGCGTACATTCTGTCTCTTTGCTCTTTAACATCTGGACTCGCCAAATACTCATCATAACTCATTCGCTTATCAATAACCCCTTTGGGTGTTATCTCAATGATGCGATTGGCGACAGTTTCTGTGAAAGTATGGTCATGTGAACTGAACAAAGCTACCTGTTTCCAATCTTTCATTGCATTGTTAAATGCAGTGATGGACTCCAAATCCAAGTGATTCGTTGGCTCATCCAACATCAAGCAATTGGCATTTTGTAACATCATGCGAGAGATCATGCAACGAACCTTTTCTCCACCACTCAAGACCGTACATTTTTTCAAAACCTCTTCACCACTGAACAACATCTTGCCTAAGAATCCTCGCACATAGGTCTCGTCTTTGTCTTTGGAATATTGGCGCAACCAATCAATCAGATTGTCATCACTCTTAAAATACTCCGCGTTGTTATTGGGCAAATACGCATTGGTAATGGTAGATCCCCAATTGTACTCCCCACTGTCTGGAGTCAAATTGCCATTGATGATTTCGAAGAAAGCAGTAATGGCCAAATGGTCTTTTGAAAGTATCGCTACTTTGTCTTCTTTGACAAGTGTGAATTCCACATCTTTGAAAAGCCAGTGACCCGCATCTGATTTCTTAGATAGATTTTCAATTCGTAAAATTTGATCTCCACAATCGCGATCCGGGCGGAAAATAATACCTGGATACTTCCTTGTGGAGGGTTGGATTTGATCGATAACCAATTTATCCAAAAGCTTCTTGCGGCTTGTGGCTTGCTTGGACTTGGAAGCGTTGGCTGAGAATCGTTCAACGAACTCTTGCAATTCCTTGCGCTTGTCTTCCATTTTCTTGTTCTGATCAGAACGCTGTCTCAAGGCCAATTGACTGGATTCATACCAGAAGGTATAGTTACCTGTGTACAATTGAATCTTGCTAAAATCGATATCTACGATGTGGGTACAAACGGAGTCCAAAAAGTGACGATCATGGGAAACCACAATCACTGTGTTTTGAAAATCCGCCAAAAAGTTTTCTAACCACGCAATGGTATTAACGTCAAGGTCATTGGTAGGCTCATCCAACAACAAAATATCCGGATTACCAAAAAGGGCTTGCGCCAACAATACACGCACTTTTTCCTTACCATTCAACTCCTTCACCAACTTCACGTGCAAACTTTCATGGATCCCCAAACCGCTCAACATATTGGCTGCATCACTCTCCGCGTTCCATCCATCCATTTCAGCAAACAACACCTCCATTTCAGCCGCTTTCAATCCATCTTCCTCAGTAAAATCTGGTTTGGCATAAATGGCATCTTTGGCTTGCATGACATCCCACAACTTTGAATTCCCCATCAAAACCGTTTGTAAAACAGGAATCTCATCGTAAGCAAAATGGTTCTGCTTCAACACACTCATGCGCTGACCTGGCGCCATTGAAACACCACCCGTAGTGGTATCTTGCTCACCTGCCAATATTTTTAGGAATGTTGACTTACCGGCACCATTGGCACCAATTACACCATAACAATGACCAGGGGTGAATTTCAAATTCACATCATCAAAAAGAATGCGTTTTCCAAAACGCAATGAAAGGTTGTTTACTGTTAGCACAGGTCTATTTTTTTAGCGGCGCAAAGATAGCGTCAATCATTCTTCATTTAAATACAACTCCAACAATCCTGGTGGCAAAATCAAATGCAATTCTCTTTTGTCCGCATCGATCTCTTTCACAAACTGCGGCTGCATAGGGACATAAATGGTCTTGCCTTCTCTTTCAATTTCAAACATGGGATTCAATCCAGATTCTTGCACATCCGTCAATACGCCCAATGGGTGATAGTCGTCAGTATGAACATGAAAGCCAATCCACTCCTTGATCTCATCCCGCTCTTGGTCCAATTCACTCACATCATCCGGCTGAATATAAATCTCCGCTTTCACCCAAGGCAAGGCTTCCTCTTCAGAATTGATTCCCTCCAATTTCAGCTTCAAGGTAGTATTGGTTTTGGCACCAATCGACTCAATGATAAATGGGGTCACCTTGCCTTTGTGAAACAAGAAGAGGTGCTCCAGTTCGGAATAGTCCAAAGGCGAATCCGTATCCAACCAAGCAGTGAGTTCGCCCTTGTAACCATGCAATTTGGTAATCTTTCCTAGGAAATATAAATCTTGAATGTCCATTTTGATTTTGAAAAAAAAAGCCTCGTCCCTGAAGACGAGGCTTACAATCAACTATTTGAAAATTATTCTCCAGCGCTTTCAGCAGGAGCTTCAGCTGCAGGCGCTTCAGCTACAGGAGCCTCTTCTACAGCGGGAGTTTCCTCAGCTGCAGGAGCTTCTTCAGCAACTTCAACTTCTACAACTTCAGCAGCAGCAGCAGCTTCAGTTATTGCTTTCAAACGAGCCTCGTTAATCGCACGCTCATGTTTCAAAGCCTCAGCTTTGGCAGATTGCTTTTCAGTAAGCAAACCGTCACGCTTAGATTGAATTTTGTTCTCTTTTTCTGAGTTCCAAGCAGCCCATTTGGCGTCCGCTTGTTCTTGGGTCATTACACCCTTGATTACTCCTTTTTGCAAGTGCAAACGGTACAATACACCGCGGTAGCTAAGAATAGCGCGAGCAGTATCTGTAGGTTGAGCACCATTTTGCAACCATGACAATGCTTTGGTGTTATCCAAATCGATTGTTGCT
The DNA here is from genome assembly GCA_947460525.1 of Flavobacteriales bacterium. Classification (GTDB taxonomy): domain Bacteria; phylum Bacteroidota; class Bacteroidia; order Flavobacteriales_D; family Sanyastnellaceae; genus CAMCTV01. The sequence continues at coordinate 224 of CANHIV010000209.1, read as the reverse complement.
GGGTTGGTGTTTGGATTGTAGCTTCCGATACGCTCAATGTACTTACCATCACGTGGTGAACGAGCATCAGCTGCTACGATGTGGAAGAAAGGTTTTCCTTTCTTACCGTGTCTTTGAAGACGAATTTTTACTGACATAATTTTTGTTTTTTGGGTACGAAACCCGATTAACAATTTGTTTTACGGGGGCAAATATAAGCAACTTCAATCAAGAAACTGACTTTT
>CANHIV010000208.1 GCA_947460525.1 Flavobacteriales bacterium | reverse complement strand
GCTGCAACTTTTTCTACTCAGCAGCGGCTTGGAAATATGATTGGAATAGGTGTTGTGTCTGCCCTTGAGAAACGAGAGTAGGTATTTCCAAGCAAACACTTCGCCACCGGGTTGAAATGCTGTTGCCTCCTGCATCCATGCTTGCGGGATAGAAGAGGGAGTGGCTGGAAGTGCATCGAGCTTTAAGAATTGAACCGATTGGAGATCGAAATCGCAGGGTGGTTGAATCATGAAAGTTCTCCAAGCTTCGTCCCAAGTACCGCGATCTTTTAAACCACGAATCACCCCATTGCATTGAAACTCCCGCCAAGGGATGGTTTGTTCTTTAAAATATTGAGACAATTGCTTGTCACGATCAAAGGAGATTCCGTTTCCTGTTTCTTGGTGCGAAAATACCCCTTTTATTTGGATATGTTTTTGCAGGTTTTGAAAAGCCCCTAAACTGTCTTCATGCAAAATGAGCACAGCAGAATGGAACGGTTTCAATTGAGTTTGAAGGTCGCACAATGACTGCCATACAAACCGCCAATGCCGAACTTCGCTGTCAGGTGCTGCTATTAATGCTGGTTCAAATATGTAGAGCAGAACAATGGGAATACCCTCTGAGGCTGCGGCATGCAGAGGAGCGTGATCGCGAAGTCGCAAATCACGCTTGAGCCAAACTACATTTGCCTCGGGGAGGGTAGACATTTACAGCTTCAAAGATGACATCCCACCATCCACAGAAATAACCTGTCCTGTGACCCATTGCGATTCGTCTGAAAGTAGGAAAGTTATGGCTGAGGCAATATCTTCCGAAGTACCAATTTTTCCCATGGGATTTTTCTTGGCAATGAATTCCCTCTTCTCGGGACTATTGATCAATCGCTCTGCCATTGGCGTTTCCGTTAAGGATGGAGCAACGACATTTACCCTGATGCGAGGCGCCCATTCCGCGGCCAAGGCCAAAGCCAAACCATGAATGGCACCTTTGGCCATCGCAACTGACGCGTGAAAAGGCATACCGATTTTTGCGGCCACACTACCCATCAAAACCACGCTTCCGGTGCTGGTTTTTGGAATTAATGGTGCATATTTCTGAAGCACCTCTACAGCACCCCATGCATGGATGTCCATTTCTGACTTGAAGTCTTCAATGCCCACACGGCCAAATGGCTTGAGCTGTATGGAACCTGGGAAATAAACAATGCCGTGAATTTCTTCTTCAATGTTGGGTAGAGAAGCGGTATGATAGTCGGCAACTTGATGGGATTCGATTCCGGGGATATGTAGCTCCTGGCGACTGATCGCGATGATGTTGTAGGCGTGCTGCATCAATTGCGCAATGCAGGTTTGCGCAATTTGACTGCTGGCGCCAGCTATGAGGATGGTTTTTGACATGTTGATTTTTTTAATAGAACAAACGAATTCCAATATTGTTGAGTGCCAATAAAAATTGTTAGAATTCTAAAAAGTTTTTATCTTTCCATCACATTGCTATGGAAAACACCCACCATTTTCCTCCTATGGTTCCGCATGCGAAATGGATTGTAGGACATTATTTAGAATTCAAGAAAGACCCTTTGTCTTTTCTGGAGAGGAATGCCCAAATTATGGGCCCTGTATTTCGCTTTAAAATTTTGCACAAAGAATATGTTGTCGCTCATCACCCTGAAGCGGTAAGGCACATTTTGGTGAATCAAGCCAAGAAGTATTCTCGAGTAAAATCCTATTCGTTTTTACAAGAATTGTTGGGGCAAGGATTGCTCACAACGGAAGGAGAGGGATGGCGAAAGCAACGCCGGTTGACCCAACCGATATTTTCAAGAGAGCAAATGTTTGGTTTGATTCAGCAAATGGACGAGTCTATTGTTCATTTTCTTGATCACGATTGGCAAGGCAAAACCGAGGTTGACTTGGAACAATCCATGAATGTCTTGACGTTGCAAATTCTCACGCAAAGTATTTTGTATTCTCCTGACCAACGGCATTTTGGACAAGTGCAATATGATTTGCACGATGCGCTGGTATACATGACTTCCAAGCGATTCAATGCTTTGAAATTTCTTTCAGCTTTGCCTTCCAGAAAAAAGTCCAAGGGCAAAGCCGCTATACAAAGAGTAAAGACCTTGATTCGTCAGATCATAGAAGATCGGCGATTGGAGAACGGTTCGAAGTCCAATGATTTGCTGGAAATGTTGATGACCACGCGGGACGAGGAGACCGGCGAATCCTTGGACAATCAGGCATTGCAGGATGAGGTAATGACGATGTTTGTTGCAGGGCATGACACTACTGCAGCGGCATTGATTTGGATTGTGTATGCCTTGGATCGAAATCCGAAAGTGAAACAGAAAATGTTGGAAGAGTTGGACTTGGTTTTTGACGGAGGCAAAATCCAGCCTGAGCTACTACAGCATTTGCCATATATGAAAATGGTTATTCAAGAAGCGATGCGTTTGTATCCTCCCGTATGGGCGTTTGGCAGAAAAGCCAAGGCTTCTGATGATATGTTGGGCTTTTCGATTTCCGAAGGCCAGTCCATCAATGTGCCGATATATTGTGTGCATCGCCATCCCGATTTTTGGGAGCGACCCGATGAATTTTATCCCGAACATTTCTTACCCGAGGCCGTAAAGGCCAGAGACAAATTTGCCTACATGCCTTTTAGTTTGGGACAACACCGATGCATTGGAGAGCATTTTGCATTGATAGAAATTCAAATGGTCATGATGCGCTTTTATCATCGATATCACATCAAAGTGCATGCGGATGAGCCCATGCAATTTCTGCCTTTGGTGACATTGAAACCCATGGAGCCAATTCATTTACAAATTACACCACGAAAAAAATGAACCCCAAGTACACCCTACAAGATTGGCCAGCCTACCGAAATGACATTGTAGATTTTTTGGATTTGGACAATCGCCGAAACCACGCGCAAGCGATGTTTGAAGTGGATATTACGAAGTTGAATGAGCAGATATCGCTCAGGCCAGAACGCCTTCATACCGTTACTTTTCAGTTGGCCCATTTGCTATTTTGCTATGGAAGATCGATCGCGCAACATCCGGAAATGCAAGCGAGATTGTACAAAAAGAAATTGTATTTGTTTGATGATGTGGATGTCTCCATGATATTCGAGAAAACCACACCAACAGGAATCAAAGTGCCTGTTCCTTATATATTCCGTGGGATTCAGAAAAAGAGTTACGACGAGATATTGAAAGAACTGCAATGGGCCAATGAGGCAGAGATGCATGAAATTTATCAATCTAAGAAATCTACGTGGTTGCGTTCTTTGCCAAAATTTATGCGTATGTTTTTGATGCGCAGGGCATTGGCCAATCCATTGAAATGGAAAGCCAATTTGGGCACCGTGGCTTTCACAACTTTAGGCATGACCATTCGCAACCGTCAGATGTATCCCGTTCCGATTGGTCCGTACAGTTGCATGTTGGCAGCGGGATCTTCTTATCATCAGAAGGTAGAGGGCAAGACAGTATCCAAATGGTGTATCGTTTTGAATTTTGACCACAACATCATGGATGGTGCACCGGCTGTGCGTTTTGGAAGAACGTTTATGGCCATGGTGGAAAGAGGATTGGAAACTGAATGAGAAACGGAAACAGAGCGAGAAACAGAAACTGAGCAGAAAAAGAATGAGAGCGAGTCTAAACGAAACAAGTGAATT
>CANHIV010000207.1 GCA_947460525.1 Flavobacteriales bacterium | reverse complement strand
TTGGTAGAGTACACGTCTGGGGGGCGTGTGGTCGCAGGTTCAAGTCCTGTCATCCCGACTAAAAATTGAAAGCCTTCTTCGGAAGGCTTTTTTATAATCACTTTTACTTTTTTGACTACTTTTGTCAAATTATGGATCCGGTGTTTATTCAAATCAGACAAGCAAGAAAACAAAAAAAACTTACGCTTCAAGCGGTTGCTAATCAATTGGCTATTGACGTAGCCTTAATCAGTAAAATGGAAAGGGGCCAACGTCCCATTTCTGAAAAACAATTGAAAGCCTTTTGTAAGCTTTACGAGTTGGACCTTGCATCTATTCAAAAATCAATGAAGGCAGAAGAGGTCATCGCCCTTCTTCAAGGATATGATCATCCGCAGGAGATATTAAAATTGGCGGAAACACAGTTGCTTTATTCAACCAAAAAGTAAAATGCAATCATGGAAAAAATAAAACTATTTGAAGATAAAAAAATACGTTCCGAATGGAATGAAATTGAGCAGCAGTGGTTCTTTTCCATTCAGGATGTCATTCAAATATTAACAGACAGCGCGGATGTCAAACAATATATCAAACGAATGTTAAGTAGAGATGCCTCGCTTAAATCCAACTGGGGTACAATTTGTACCCTAGTTGAAATGACCGCAGCTGATGGAAAGATTCGTAAGGCTCAAGCTTCCAATACAAAAGGATTATTAAGGATAATTCAGTCTATTCCGTCGGCGAAAGCTGAACCCTTCAAACTCTGGTTAGCAAAAGTAGGAGCTGAAAGGCTCGAAGAAATTGAAAACCCTGAAATTGCCACTCAGCGCACAAGAGAGCTTTTTAAACTGAAGGGCTACCCTGATGACTGGATTGAAAAGCGAATGCGCAGTATTGCCATCAGAGAAGAATTGACCGAAGAATGGAAAAATCGGGGTATCAAAGAAAAAATCGAATTCGCTATACTCACTGCTGAAATTTCCAAGGCCACATTTGGGATAATTCCCTCAGATCATAAAAGAATAAAAGGACTGAAAAGTCAAAACCTTCGAGACCACATGACTGATCTAGAACTCATTTTTTCAATGTTAGGTGAAGCTTCTACAACCGAAATCGTCAAGAAAAAAAATCCCCTAGGTTTTACCGAAAATAAAAAAACCGCCAAACAAGGAGGGAAAATTGCAGGAGATGCGCGCAAAGCTCTTGAATTGCAATCTGGCGAAAACATAGTTACTTCAGAAAACTTTCTACCTTCAAAATCAAAAACCCAAAAAATTAAACCATTCAAAAAGAAATAAGCAAAGCTCTTTTCCAGCTGTACATTAGCATGAAAATACGTTTACTAAAACAATGACCAAAAACAGCATCTTCCGCCGCATCCGATTTATTTACAACTTCAGTGATCAAGACATGATTAACATCTTCAAATTGGTGGGGGTTGTGGTGAATAGAAACCAAATCATTCGTTGGTTGAACAAAGAAGACCATGAAGATTATTTGGACATGAAAGATGAAGAGTTGGCGGCATTCATGAATGGCTTCATCATTCTTAAAAGAGGAAAAAAAGATGGTCCATTGCCGATTGCTGAGAAAGAATTGACCAACAACATGATCTTCCGAAAAATGCGCATAGCATTGAATCTAATTGATGAAGACATCATCAAAATATTGGCCTCGGTAGAAACAAGAATCAGCAAACATGAGTTGAGTGCTTTCTTCCGAAATCCTTCGCAAAGACAGTATGTTCCTTGCAACAATCAAATGCTCAGAAATTTCTTTCAAGGGTTGGAAGTTTTGGAAGATCGCCCAAGAGGCTAATTAATCTTCAAAATATCGAATAACGGCCTCCCGCATCAAACGGTCTTGATCCGCCGGCGACAATTCTGGAAGATCATCCTTGCGCTCAAAATGCGGCCAGCCTTCTTCGTCACGTCCCATGAATTCAAAGTAGCCAAAGGGCAGCAATAAACTGCAAATGCCGACGTGCATGATGTCCACTTTCTGATCCTTTTTGAAAGTCATGTCAAAACGCTGCAATTCCTGTAAACCCACCACGAAAATTATCGCCGTTATATCTGGGGTTCCCATATCAAAACGCTCCTGTATCTTTCTCACGGTTTCCAACCATGTCTTTTCAAATTGATAGTCCATTCCGCAAAAGTCGTATAAATTTCATGAACTTGATTTTTTCCTTATCTTCGGCCATATTTTAACTCCATGAAAAACGCGATTATTGCTCTGGTTTTTGGGTTGTTTTTTACAACTTCTGCCTGGTCTCAAAAGAAAGACTACTTGAACAGTGAATTTCAAGTTATTGAAGCAGAGGACATGGCGGCCTACACGCGCACACGAACTAAAAATGCTGAAGGTGCTTATGACGTTTCCGTTAACTTCTCTGGAGGTCAAGTATTCATGACTGGAAAATACCAAGATGAGGCTTTGGAAGTTCGTCATGGCCATTTTGTATTTTATAGCCAAAATGGAAATAAACAAACAGAAGGCGATTATCACTTGGGAATGAAAGTGGGAACATGGAAAAGATGGGACGAAGAAGGTGCCCCACTCCCATCCAGAACCTATGCGAATGCGCCCGCAGAAAAAGACATCGCCAAGGAAAGTTCTAACAAGGCTTCAGTGGCTGCATCCTTTGCTGACTTTGATGCATACGTAGAAAAGAATTTAAAGTATCCAGAAAAAGCCATCATGAATGGCACCAAAGGAACAGTATATCTTCAGATGGTAATTAGCGCCGAAGGAGATGTAAAAAACCCAAAAATTACACAAGGCATTTCACCCGAATTGGATGCTGCAGCAATGCAATTCATCATGGGCATGCCCAAATGGACCCCTGCTCAACGCAACGGAGCCAATATTGATTCAGAAGTGATCATTCCCCTCACTTTTGAATAAGTACTTTTAGATTTCGAATATTTTTTATGCGCATACATTACAACTACCTTGCTCACTTTGTTTCTCCTTTACCGAACGCTGAGCAAGCGGCTGAGATATTGACCCGAGTTGGGTTAGAAGTGGAAGGAATTGAACGTCTTGAATCCGTTAAAGGTGGTCTAAAAGATGTCGTTATTGGTCAGGTCATGGAGGTTGTTCAGCATCCTGATGCAGATCGCCTAAGAATCACCCAAGTAAATGTTGGACAAGAAGCGCTGTTGCAAATTGTATGCGGAGCACCAAATGTGGCCGTTGGACAAAAAGTCCTGGTAGCGCTCGTCGGTAGTACACTCTATCCTGGAGGTGGAGATGAAGCTTTAAAAATCAAGAAAAGTAAAATTCGTGGTGTAGAAAGTTTTGGTATGATCTGCGCCGAAGACGAATTGGGCATCGGCACTTCCCACGATGGTATAATGGTATTGCCTGAAACGGCTATCATTGGAACGGCGGCTGCTGAACACTTGCAACTCTCAGAGCAAGAGATATTGGAAATTGGCTTGACACCCAACCGCACCGATGCGATGTCACACTTGGGAGTAGCGCGTGAATTGCTGGCCGGAAGCAATGGAGAATTCAAATCTCAATCTTTCCTTCAGAAAATAGCCCATCTCCCAAAAGTGGGAAATGGTGAATGGCAAAAAAACGTACATCCAGACACCCAGTGCAAAAGATATTCTGTGCTCCATATGACCATCTCCCAATCGGTGCAAACACCGGATTGGATGAAAAAAAGTATGGAAGCCATCGGACT